>JAPKZM010000240.1 GCA_026393775.1 Candidatus Aminicenantota bacterium | reverse complement strand
CAGCGGCCGGTCGCCGATCGCCGTCGGCTTCGACTCCCGCGCTTACTACCAGGGCAGCCAGATCATGGAAACGTTGACCCAGCGGCTGGGCGGCAGGGCGGCCATGACCCGTTTCCTGAGCCAGGTTCACCGGGACCATCTTTGGTCGCCCTTTTCCACCATGGACCTGGCCGGCTATTTTTACGATTATTCGGGGATCGATGTCCGCGCCGATTTCCGCAATTGGTTTTACCGGGGTGATGCAACCGCTGCAGGTGCCGTCGCAATGCCGGTGCCTTGGGATCAGCAAGTCGATCTGACGCCGCCGCGAGCGGTCCTGGAAAAGTACCGCTCGGAACGGGAGGCAGGCCAATGAACTGCAAATTGTTCCTATCGGCTGCCGCGCTGCTCTTCATCGTTGCCCCGGGCCTTGATGCCTTGCCTCCCCCGGGGGGCCAGGCTGGAGAAAAGACGCTGACGCTGGAGGTCTACGGCGCCTTCGCCGCCTTCCAGCCCGGTGACTTGAATCTCCTGGCGGATTATTATCATGCCTATCCGCTCTTCTTCTACACTAGCCAATACGACTACCTGCACGCCCAATACGGGAACCGTTTCACCTATTCCGCCAGCCGTTCCGGGGATGACCGGCTTAAAGGCATCACCAGCGGGTTCCCCTGCGGCATCCGCTTGAAGTACGCCCTCTCCCGCTATCTTTCCCTTTCGCTGGGCTTGGAATACCTGAAACAAAACCGCCTTTCCAGCACGTCGATCCGCTATCAGATAGACGACCGCTCCGGCGGGCTGATCCAGACCACTCCCCAGGTAGTCACGGCCGACTATCCCGATTTTTTCCTCGGCGTCTCGGCCTGGATCCCCCAGATCGGCATCCACCTGGCCAAGTGAAAGGGGCGGCCACCGGCTGGGCTCTCGATTTGAGCGCCGAACTCCGGCGCCAGCTCAGCCGGCGCTTGTCCTTTTTCCTGGCCACGGGCCACGCCTGGCGACGCGCCGCCGATATCAAGGGGAACGGCCACAATCAAAGCCATGCCCTCGACAGCAATGCCGTGCAGGACCTGGTCGAAAATTCCTGGCAGGGGGTCTGGCGGAAAAGGACCGCGCTCTATCAAAGAAACTGGGGGGAATTCTACGGAACCTATTACGGCAACTATTTCAGCGACTCCGAGGTTACGGATAATTTTGTTTTGGATCTCTCCGCTTGGCAGCTCAAGGCCGGGTTTTCCTGGGCTTTCTGAAGGAGCGAACCGCTGCGCCGGAACCAGGGGAGCTTTTGCCTGTTCTGATTGCAGCGCTTAAAACTGGTGGCGGTAGCTGACCTTGAAGAAGAAGCTCTGGCGCGTCTGGTAATACCTCTCGCCGGTCACGTCGCGCTGCCAGCGGCTGTCGGACCAGGCCTGGCTCTCATTGAGCGAACCGTAGCCCAGGTAGATCACCGTGCCCGGGATATAGGTGAAGGAGGCCAGGAAATCGCCCAGGACCCTCTGATTGAAGTTGTCGTACTGGACCAGGGCGCGGACAAATAGCTTTGGGTTAAACTGGTAGGTCAGGCGGCCGCGCCAGATCCCCTGGCTGTAGACCAGCTCACCGCTGTCGATGCGCTGGAAGCGGCTGATGGAATGCTGGCAAAAAAATTCACGTTCTTGCTTGGTTGCAGGGTGAAGTTGAGGTGGAGCTGGGTGCGGTTGCCCAGGAAGGGGTCGACCGGGTCGTAATAGATGGCATCGCCGAAACTGAAACAGGAATGGAGATTGAGCCACTTGAACGGCTGCAGGTTCACGTACATCTGGCCCAGGGTGCGTTTGAAGGCCTGCCCGGCCCAGCACTCCTGCGCCAAGTAAATGCTGGCGCCGCCATTGCCCTTGAGGATGAAATTGGCGTCCACCCCCATCTGCAGTTCTTTATCGTCCATGCCGGTGACCCGGTCATGGGTATAGGCGCCGAATACCGAAGGGAAGATGCTGAAAAGCCAGGAAATTTTTTTAGGGTTGGGCACGAACTGTCGCTGCAGGTAGAACCGGAGAGCGGAAATGCCGTTGCGCTGGTAATAGGCGGTGTCCATCTGGAAACCGGGGTCGAGATTTTCGGCCATGACCGCGAAGAAAGTTTTGTCGGTGGAAAACGTGTATTCGGCGGTCAGCGCTCCGCCCTTGAATGAACCGCCCGCTTCGGGCCGCTTGGACTGCGTTTGGATGAAATTGCCCGTGAACTGATGGTTCTTGAGAAAACGGAAGGAAAAGTCGGCGGCAAGGGCGCGGTTGAATTCTTCACCGCTCTCGCGGCCGCTGTAGAGAAGCCCCACATAGTTGTTGGTGCCCAGGCCCAGTTTGCCGCGGCCGATCCAGAACGTCGCCTTGCGGCCCAGGTCGGGATTTTCCTCGCCGCCGTCCCAGGGATTGCCCGGGGAACGGTCGGCCGAAGCCAGCAGCGCAAACGACCCCTTGCCCTGTTCGCCGGTGAGGCGCAGCCCCCACTGCGGGTCGACGATGAGCCGCGTGTGCACCGGCACGGACATGTTGGACAGGCCGTCGCCGATCCCGCCCAGGTCGAACAGGTTGCCCGCTTCCATGAAGAAGGGACGCTTTTCCGAATAGAATACCGGGTAGCGCTGGTTGACCGTGACCTGCAGCGCGTCGCTTTCGACCTGGCTGAAGTCGGGGTTCAGCGTGGCTTCGGCCACGATCGAAGAAGTGATGCCGTACTTGATGCCGATGCCCAGATCTCGGGTTTGGTCGGCTCCGGACCAGGAGGATGGCGACATGCGGTTCCAGCCGGAACTGTAGGTGAAGGAAGGTAACGCTTCCAGGACCAGGGGCCGCGACAATTCGGGGATCGCGACTTCGGCCTGGGAGCCGGCGATACCCTGACCCGGGACCAATTCCGGCCAGGAGCCGCTCATGCCCAGACGGCTGATGCGGCGCCAGAAGACGATGCCCATGCGGATATCCTTGCCGCTGGCGAAGCGGATGTTCTTCAGGGGTTGGCGGATCTCTACGATATAGCCGTCGGCCACGACCTTGCCGGCGCTGTACCAGACCCAGTCTGTGGACGAATCCTCCCTTTCCCCGGTGCGGAAGATATCTCCCTGGGCGCCGCTGGGATTGACGAAAAGTTCATAGCCGTATTTTTTGCCGCCCACGGTGTCGAGCGACAGTCCGACCCAGTCGTCCTCGAAGATGCCGTCGCGCTTGGTCAGCGATGTCTTGATCTGGTCGGGTTGGCTGTCAAGGCAGTAAAAGGCGAAGTAGAGGTTTTCATTGTCATAAGCGAGGTATGCCCGCGTGCGCTGGGGCAATTCATTGCCGTTGACCGGGTTATAGGTCACCCAGACATCATCGACAATGGCGGCCGATTTCCAGACCTCGTCGTCCAGCGAACCGTCCAGCACCGGCGGTGTCGATGCCTTGACCGGTTCCAGGGTACGGATTTTCTGGCGGATGCCGTTGTTGGCGGCTTCCGTCATGCCCGCCAGCATGAACATAATGACTATTAGAAAAAGCAGCTTTTTCATGGTCGCTCCTTCGCTTCATGGCTTCTTTGTTAAATTAGACGTGGCTGGCGGATAAAAGTTGTGGGAAAAAATCAGATTTTAAAAAATATGACTTAAGTTCTAAACTAGATCTTGAGGTTTATTTTGTTCTCCATGGAGTTGGATTTGTCGCCGGCTCTTGTCCTTTTCAGAATCGGATCACTTCCGCCAGCAGCGACACGCTGACCACATATTCCAGGTTGACGTAAACGGAATGGCGGTTGGGATGGACGCCCGTCTTGCACGAGTCGAGCACGTAGCGCTCCTTGGGGATGGCGGTTTCGCCGCTGTCATGAACATCGACGTTGGTCAGCAGCAGGCAATCGCTCCGCACTTCGGCCAGCGTGCCGATATAGACCCAGGGCGAGCGGGTGTCGACCACGACCGGCTGCTTGACCAACTGGAGCAGTGTTTCCTTCATTGTCTTCAACTCCTCGAAAAATCTATCACAAACAACCTATAAAAGCCAATATTTGTTTTCCCCGGGCAATAGGCTATAATTAAATCATGGGGTATGCCAAGGAACAAGCCAAAATTGAAATAGAAAAACTGGTCGATGATTTCAAGCGGAATAAATCCCGCCTGCAAAATCAAGCCGAAGCCCAGATCGAAAACAATTTCATCCGTCCTTTATTCAAATACCTCAACTGGAACACCACCAATGAAGGCCTGGCCGTCGCCGATTACGAATTCATCGTCAACCGCACCGGCCGCGGCGGTAAGCGCCCCGATTACACCCTGCAGCTCGACGGCCAGCACTTGCTGGTCATGGACGCCAAGCAGGTGAAATACGATATGCACGATCCGCGCTGGCTGAACCAGGTTTATGCCTATGGCTACTCCACCCAGAATTTGGCGCCGGTGCGCCGCATAGACTTCGCCATTCTCACCGATTTCGAGGAATTCGTCGTCCTTGATTGCACGCTGCATGTCAATGACCCAAGGGCGCTGCGTAATTTCCTGGTTTTGAATTGGACCTGCGACGATTTCGTTAAACAGTTCGATTGTCTCTGGGACTTGTTCGAGCGCGAGAACATGCGGCGCACCGCCCGCATCCGGCACAGCGATACGCCGCGCGGGCTCTGGGCTCTGGCCCTCTCGCCGCGCAAGGTCAAGGCCAACCGCATGCCGCCCGACAAGGCCTTCCTGGCCGACATGGATAACGACCAGAACGGCTGGCGTGTGCGCCTGGCCAAGGACATGAAAAAGCTCAACCCGGAGGCCGACGGGACGCTGATCACCGCCGCCGTGCAGTTGTTGATCGACCGGCTGATCTTTATAAAAGCCCTTTCAGATCGCGAGATCGAGGACGACTATCTGGCGCAATTGGCCGAAACCGTGGAGAAAGACGGCGTGGCCGAAAGCGACAGCGGCTGGTTCGCCGCCTGTCGCAAGATATTCGATAAATTGAACCGTTTCTACAACGGCAACATTTTCAAACCGCGCCCGGAACTGGAAGCCGTAACGGTAGCCAACAAAACAGTGCACGACATCATCCGCTCCCTGCAGCCGGAAAATTCGCCCTACAACTTCGCGGTTTTGCCGGTGGAGATCCTGGGCACGATCTACGAGCGTTTTTTGGGCCGGGTGGTGCGCACCACCGAACAGAGGGTGAAGATCGAGGAAAAGCCCGAAGTACGCAAGGCCGGAGGCGTTTATTACACGCCGCAGTACATCGTGGAATATATCGTCAAGAACACGGTGGGCAAATTGCTCGAGGCATGCAAAACTCCCGCCGACGCGGCCAATCTGAAGATCCTTGATCCGGCCTGCGGTTCGGGCTCGTTCCTGGTCGGCGCTTACGCTGCCCTGATCGACTGGCACATCAAATATTATGACACCAAGAAAAAACTAAGCGCCGCCGACCGCGCCGATGCTTATTATGACAGCGATGGCCGCGTGCGCTTGACCGCACGGCTCAAGCGCCAGATCCTGATCAATAACCTATTTGGTGTGGACATCGATCAGCAAGCAGTGGAAGTAACGCGCTTTTCTCTTTCCTTGAAGGCGCTGGAGGACACCCGCCGCGAGGAACTTTACGAGGAGCGGTCGCTCTTCAAGGAAACCGTCCTCCCTGACTTGAACAACAACATCAAGTGCGGTAACAGCCTGATCGGTCCCGATTATTTCTCAGGAAAAATGTTCCCCGACTCGGAAGAACTGCGCCGGGTCAATCCTTTCGACTGGCAGCGCGAGTTCCCCAACATCTTCCCGAAGTGGGAGAAAAATGAAGCAGTTAACTACAGCGATAACAAGGGGTTTAAACCCCTTGTTGGTGGGCCCCTTGTTGATGCGCTCCTTGTTGATAAGGAGGTAGATTCGGATTTGTGGTTTGTCACTTTTGTCACACATAATTCGCGTGTGTCGGAACGCATGGTTACCTTTGGTGTTCAAACCGGAGAGCCGCTTATCTTTTCTCCGGAAGATCAGAATTTCATCAAAGAAAAAATCTTTGAAGAATGCAAAAAAGAAGATATCGTAGTTTTAGCGATGAATGTTCTGCCCGATCATGTTCACATGGTCATTGCCGCAACAGATGAAACCGATCTGACCGAAAAGATTCGCAAGATTAAGGGATATAGTTCATTTGCGTTTCAAAGATCCCGGGAATGGGCGAAAGGAACCGAACATGTTTGGGCGCAGAAATTTAACTCCAGATTGATAAAAAATGATGAAGAACTGGCGGCGGTTATCCATTATATTCAAAAAAATCAATTGAAACATGCAGAGCGGTGGGGGGATGATGGGACAGTTAACAAGGGGCTTAAGCCCCTTGTTTATGCCAGTGATACACAACACGATGGGTTTTCCGGCGGTTTCGATGCCGTAATCGGCAACCCGCCGTATATTCGCATTCAAACCCTGAAGGCAAGTAATCCTGAGCAGGTGAAATATTTAAAGGAAAAATACCGTGCTGCCGGTTCTGGAAACTATGATATCTATGTCGTCTTTGTTGAGAAAGGGTTTGATCTTCTAAACCCAAACGGTCGCCTCGGTTTCATCCTGCCGCACAAGTTTTTCAATTCGAAGTATGGTGCGCCTCTGCGTGGAGTAATTGCCGAAGGTAAGCATCTCTCTCATGTTGTCAATTTCGGCGACCAGCAAGTTTTTGATGGTGCCACTACCTATACGGCCTTGATGTTCCTCGACAAAGCCGGTTGCAATCAGTGTGAATATGTAAAAGTCACTGACTTGGAAGCATGGCAAGCGGGAATGAATACAACCGATAATTCTGGTGGTAACAAGGGGCTTAAGCCCCTTGTTGTACCCGACTCTCTTATTTCATCTAT
>JAPKZM010000050.1 GCA_026393775.1 Candidatus Aminicenantota bacterium | reverse complement strand
GAAAGGTAGGGGGGATTGGCGATGATCATGTCAAAATTTTGCGCTTTTCTCGGAAAAAATTCGCCGTGGAGAGGCCTGACCCTGTTTTGCAGTCCGAAGGAGGCGATGTTTTTTCGCAGCACCTTCAGGGCCGGCCGGCTGGCATCCAAAGCCGTGACCGTGGCCTGCGATTTCAAGGCCAGGATGATGGCAATGTTGCCGCTGCCGCTGCCGATGTCCAGCACCCGCATTTTCCCCCTGCCCAGAAGCTCCAGGGCCTTCTCGACCAGCAGCTCGGTCTCCGGGCGCGGAATCAATACAGCGGGGCTGACCGCAAACTTTTCCCCGAAAAATTCCTTTTCTTTCAGGATGTAAGCCAACGGCTCGTCGGCGATCAGGCGCGCGAAGTAGCGTTTGAACATTCTCATCCCGCTGGCGTCGCGGACGGGCTGATTCTTTTTTATCCAGAACTGGGTGCGGCTGATGGCAAAGGACTTTTCGATCAACGCCTCGACCGCGGAGGACAGCTCGCCTTTTTTTAGTCGACTCAGGTGGGCGGCAAAGAGTTCGCGATAGAGCACTAGGCGATCATGCCGCTGATTTTTTTCTCGATCAACGCGCGGACATGGCTTTCGCTCAACTCGGCCACCAGGTCGTCCAGGTCGCCGTCGATGATGGAACCGATGTTGAAATTGCGCCCGTTGACGCGGTGGTCGGTAACGCGGCTCTGGGGAAAATTGTAGGTTCGTATCTTTTCCGAGCGCTCCCCCGACCCCACCTGGGTTTTCCGGTTCAAGGCGATGCTTTCTTCCTGCTTGTGTTTTTCGTGTTCGAACAGCCGGGCTTTCAGGACCTTGAGGGCCTTTTCCTTGTTCTTGTGCTGGGATTTTTCATCCTGGCAGGTGACCACGATGCCGGTTGGGAAATGGGTGACGCGGATAGCCGATTCGGTCTTGTTCACGTGCTGCCCGCCGGGCCCCGAAGCCGCGTAGGTGTCGATGCGGATGTCCTTGGGGTTGAATTCTACTTCCACGTCCTCGGCCTCTGGCAGCACGGCCACGGTCACCGTCGACGTGTGGATGCGGCCGCTGGCCTCGGTCGAAGGCACGCGCTGCACGCGGTGCACGCCGCTTTCGAATTTCAGGAACTTGTTCACTTCGCTGCCCTTGACGTAGAGGATGGCTTCCTTGATGCCGCCGATCCCGGAGAGCGTAGTGGAAATGATCTCGGCCTGCCATTTTTTTCTTTCCGCCACCCGCGTGTACATGCGCAGCAGGTCGGAGGCAAAGAGCGAGGCCTCGTCGCCCCCGGCGCCGGCCCGGATCTCCAAAAAGGCATTGCGGCTGTCCTCGCCGCGGTTGGAAACCATGAGGATCTCGATTTCCCCGATCAGGGTCTCTCTTTCCCCGCTCAGAAGGCTCAGTTCTTCCCGGATCAGTTCTTTCATTTCCCCGTCTTCGGCCGCGGCCGCCATGCTCTCGGCGTCGTTCAGGCGCTGGCGTACCTTCTTCAGCTGGTGGTATTTCCCCTCCAGGGGTTTTAGCGCGAACAATTCCCTGGAAAGTTCGCGGAATTTCTTCTGCTGGCGGGTGGTTTCGTTAAGGCTCAGCTCAGCGCTGATCTGCTCAAAGCGGGCATGGATTTTTTCAAGATAGGAGAATATCTTTTCACTGTTCCTTATATCCATACTTTTTCTTGAATTTCTCGATTCTGCCTTCGGTATCGATGTATTTCTGCTTGCCGGTAAAAAACGGATGGCAGGATGAACAGATTTCCACTTCGATCTTGGGCATGGTGGAACGGGTCTTGAAGGTGTTGCCGCAGGCGCAGACCACGGTGCATTCCATATATTTAGGATGAATATTCTTTTTCATGCTTCCTCCGAAGGCAGATTGTAGCATTTTTCGTTTGCGCTTGTCAACTGAGCTGCGCCCGCCAAGGGCCCGGAAAAGTTGCTTTTGCGCTCGCAATCGTATAAAATTTGCTCTTTAACAAAAGGAGAGCGAAATGAATTTCCTGGAAAAATTGAACGCCCTGATCGATCAAAAAGAGAACGCCTGCATCAATCCCAGGCGTCGCGACCTGATCAAGGCCGCCGTGAAAAACAAGGAAGTCTTGGTCAGCCAGAACGGCGCCCTGGCCACCTGGACGCGCATCGAGTCGACCGGCCGCAGCCCCAAGGATACCCTGACCGCCCGCCGGCCCGAGATCGAGGTCGAGATCGACTGGGATTCGCCGAATAACCTGCCTTTGGTCCCCGAAACCTTCGCCATGATTCTGGAAGACGCGCTGGAGCTGGCCGGCAAAAAAGATAAGAAGCTGTACGTCACCGACCGGGTGGTCGGCGCCGACAGCCGCTACGCGCTGCCCGTGCGCACCGTCAGCGACCATGCCAAGACGGCTCTCTTCACCGTCACCATGTTCCGACCGGTCCCCCGCGACATCGGCCGCAGCATCTACCACGACCAGCCCTTCACCCTCCTCGCCCTGCCCGCCGACAAGCTGGACAAGCAGAAATACGCCGGCAAGCTGCGCAAGCTCCCCGACGGCAGCACATCGGACATGGTGGTGGCCATGGATTTCGTCAACCGCATCGGCGTGGTGGTCGGTTCGGCCTACATGGGTAGCGTGAAAAAACTCATGTTTACCGTCATGAACTACCTGCTGCCCAAGGCGGGCATTCTGCCGCTGCACGCCTCGGCCAACGAAGGCAGGGATGGAGGCATCGCCCTTTTCCTGGGCCTTTCCGGCACGGGGAAAACCACCCTGTCGGCCGACCCCGACCGGGCCCTGCTGGGCGACGACGAGCACGGTTGGGACCGGCATGGCATCGCCAACTTCGAGTTCGGTTGCTACGCCAAGCTGATCAATCTGAACCCGGCCAAGGAGCCGCAGATTTACCATGCCATCACCCACGAGGCCCCCTACCTCGACCACGGCGCCATCGTGGAAAACGCCATGATGTACCCCGACGGGACCTTCGACTTCAACGACTCGCGGCTCATCGAGAACTCCCGCGGCTCCTATCCCCTCTCCTTCCTACCCAACATTAAAAAGTCCTCGCGCGGCAAGCACCCCAAGACCATCATTTTCCTGACCGCCGACGCGAACGGCGTTCTGCCGCCGGTGGCCAAGCTGGACCAGGACCAGGCCATGTTCTGGTTTTTGATGGGTTACACCTCCAAGCTGGCCGGGACTGAGACCGGCATCGTCGAGCCGGTGTCGACCTTCTCCCGTTTCTTCGGCCAGCCCTTTATGCCGCGCAACCCCAACGATTATGCGTCGTTGCTGGGAGAAAAAATCAAAAAACACCGCACCCAGGTCTACCTGGTCAACACCGGCTGGAGCGGTGGCCCCTACGGCGAGGGCCGGCGCATGGACATCAACGTCACCCGAGCCATCGTCAAGGCCGTCCTGAACGGCGAGCTGGACAAGGCCGCCTATGCAGAGGACACGACCTTCCACATCAACATCCCGGCCTCCTGTCCCGGCGTCCCCGACGCCATCCTGCAGCCCCGCAACACCTGGAAGGACCCCGAGGCCTTCGCCAAGCGGGCGCAGAGACTGGCCGGGGAATTCAACGCCCATTTCGACCGCGTCTACGGCAGCAAAGGCCTGCCCGAGGCGGTGCGCCGACAGTGCCCGGGAAAATGAA
>JAPKZM010000200.1 GCA_026393775.1 Candidatus Aminicenantota bacterium | reverse complement strand
ACGATCATCAACAGGACACTCCAGAACTTAACTTGTTTTATCATTTTGGTTCTCCTTTTTTTTTATGTTTTCAAGTCGGACCCTTTCAATGCGGAGAGCCCTGACTTGCAGATAAAACCTTCGGGCAAATTTCTAAAAATTCCTCCGGCCCAGCATCAGCCGTATGAATTGGAACGTAAAAAATCCCATCGCCCAAGTAACGAGAAGGGCGATTAGAGTTTTTTGAATCATCCCGACCTCCCTTTTTCTTTTAGTTTCCTATTCCTTGCTACCCACTAGTATCGAATTGATTTCCTTTCTGGCAAAAAAAATATTGTAAAAAAATATTGATTTTTGTTAAAATAATATTTGGTGCAAATGGATTGGCCATGGAAAAAATATTAATCATTCATTCCGACCATGTGAGCAGCGAGAGGATCAGTGGTATCGTGAGCCAGATGGGGCATTCCCCATCGATCGCGAGCACGCTGGCAGAGGGCTTTCTAAAAGTCTGCTCCGAGCCGTTCGCCGTTGTTTTTCTCGAGGCGCAGCTTCCCGACGGTTCCGGCGTGGACAGTATCGCCAAATTGAAGGCCAGCGGGAACTTCCCGCAAGTCATCATTATCACCGGCTTCGGCAATCCCGATGAAGCGGAGGTCGCCATCACCAATGGCGCCTGGGATTACCTCGAAAAGCCGGTCTCGCCCGAAATCATCAGGTTGCACATTGCCCGCATCCTGGAGTACAGAGCCGATAAGGGAATCAAGACCTCCATCCTGGCTTTGGAGAGAAAGGATATCATCGGCAGCTCAAAACGGCTCGATGACAGTTTTGAACTCCTGGCCCAGGCGGCGCAAAGCGATGTCAATATCCTCATCACCGGGGAAAGCGGGACCGGAAAAGAACTTTTTGCCAAGGCGATCCACGGCAACAGCCGGAGGGCCCGGGGCAATTTTGTGATCGTCGACTGCACGGCACTGCCGGAAACGCTCGTGGAAAGCGTCCTTTTCGGACATGTGCGCGGTTCTTTCACCGGGGCCTATGTCAGCCAGGAGGGGTTGGTCAAGCAGGCCGACAAGGGGACCCTGTTCCTCGACGAGATCGGCGAGCTGCCGCTGGCGATCCAAAAGAGCTTCCTGCGGGTCATCCAGGAGCATCGCTTCCGCCCGGTGGGCGGGAGCCAGGAGATCAGCAGTGATTTCAGGCTGGTGGGGGCGACCAACCGTAGCCTGGAGGACTTGGTCAAGCAGGGACTATTTCGTGAAGATCTGCTTTTTCGGCTGCGCTCGCTGGTGATCGAATTGCCGCCCTTGCGGGAATGCCGCGAAGATCTGAAGGAATTGACATTGCATTACATGGGCACTCTCTGTCAACGATTCGGGCTGGAACCCAAAGGGTTCTCCGAGGAATTCTGGAATACCGTTAACAATTATAAATGGCCGGGGAACGTCCGGGAACTGATCCAGGCCCTGGAAAAGGCATTGCTTGCCGCCAAAGAGGAAGCCATTCTCTACCCGCTGCACCTGCCCACCTATATTCGCATCCAGGTGGCGCGCAACGGCGTGCAAAAGATGTCCGCAGCCCAGGGCTCAGCGGAGACCGCCAAGACCGTCTCCGCGGCAACGCCCACATTGAAAGAATTTCACCAAACAACTGTTTCAACGGCGGAAAAGAAGTATTTTACTGATCTGATGGCGTCCGTCGCCGGAGATATCGATGAAGCCTGCCGGATTTCCGGCTTGTCGCGCTCGCGCTTATACGCCCTGCTAAAAAAATACCGGCTGCTGGCCAACTTGCAAACCGATTGATCCCCGGGCTCGCCCCGAAAACTTCCCATTTATATTAAATTGGCATCATTCTTGATTGTTATTTTTAGCAAAGAAAAGCGATTCTTTGTTTTTGATTGAGGTGAACAAAAATGCAACTCCTTTTCTATGCCAGTAAAAATGAAAAAAATGAAAAAAGGCTTAAAGACGCGATCCAATCCGCATCATTGGACGGAACGATCGAGCATTTCACCCGCTTGGATGATTTTCGGGACAGGCTGCGCAGCATCGTCGAACCGAATTCGATCATGGTCCTGGCCGCGGTCGACAGAAAAGAACTGCAGAAAATGCAAGCCTTTCGCGACATGCTGACCGAGATTTACATCATCCTGGTGCTCCCCGATCGGCGGAAAAGCACCATCAAGTTGGCCCATCTTTTAAGGCCGCGGTTTCTAAGTTTGATCGAAGATGATTTCGTGGATTTAAATCAGATCGTTGCCAAAATGATCCGGACTCCCCATGGCTCAGCCAAAACGCCAATAACCGGCGGCAGCGCTCTGGGGACTCCCGGATCACGGCCCTAACGGACAAGGAACAATAGCGGAGGAGCTGTTGAATTGGAGTCTTGCAAACAAATTAAATTCCTGCCAAGCAAGATATTTCTTGTTTTTCAAGACGATTTTTGAAAATAACTCACAGCCAACCGATCTTCACCATGAGGTCTAGCCGGGGAAATAAATTTTCCTCACCAACCGGGAAACATGCTGTCGATTGGCATGGAAAGTGCTTAAAGATTCATGGAACAATTGGAACATTTAAATGGAGGTGTTTCATGTTTAAAAAGTTCATGATTATTTTTATCGCGGCGATTTTTCTGGCCGCAGCCGTCCAGGTATCCGCGCAGGCCGTGTTGATGAACTCGGCCGAGACCATCAACCAGGGCAACCTCAAGCTGGCCATATTCCCGACGGTGCTTTTGAGTAAAAACGGAAGCGGCTCCGTATGGGGCGTGGCCGGCAGGTTCGGCTACGGCCTCACCCGGAGTCTCGACATCGAGGCCAAGGCCGGGCTCTTCAAGGGCCTCAAATACTTTGGAGCCGATATCGAGTATTGGTTCCTCAAAAGCGGGGATTTCAACGGCTCGGTC
>JAPKZM010000040.1 GCA_026393775.1 Candidatus Aminicenantota bacterium | reverse complement strand
AGGCCATCGTCTTTTTTTTCGGCATCCTGGCATTGCTGGCCCTGGGCGTGCTGATGAACGGAAAATTCTATGATACCTCGGTCCTGCATCCCCTGCTGCTGCTGGGCTTCCTCGGCGACCTGGGCAACGGCCTGTTTTATATCCTGATCAGCCTGAATCACTGGGCTGGCGGAGATATCAAGTCGGTCACCTTCCATTACGGGACCGCCTATCTCGCCTGCGCCGGGCTCCTTAATTATCTCGTGGCCCTGAACGCCTTTGACCTGGCCAAAGGGAGAAAACAGTGATCTTCCATAGCCATATCCTTTCCATGCTTATCTTCGCGGCCATCGTCTCCATTATGTTGGCCACCATCAAGCACAACGGTTTCCGCCGCATCAACGGCTACGCCCTGAAGCTCTTTTTGTACATGGCCGGAGGCGTAATCGTCTCCAGCTGGATCATGCACCTGCTCTGAGCCCCTCCCCCCGCATGCGTTCCTGGCGCAAGAAAGGTGCCGCCGGCTTGATTTCGTTCCTGCTCTACCTGGGCATCTTCGCCCTTTCTTCCCTGCCGGCAAGCGTACTTCCCGCCGGCGTCCCCGACTTCATCCCCCATTTTTGCGAATACGCGCTCCTGGCCTTCTTCAGCATGCACCTATTCAACGATCCGGGCAAACCGCAAGCGATGGCCGCCGGCTGCGCCGTTTTGCTCCTGCTGGCTTTTCTGGACGAATGGCACCAGGCGTTCGTCCCCGGGCGTTTCTGCTCGCTGAAGGACTTGCTCTTCGATGCGCTCGGCGCTCTCGCCGGCATAGCGGCTTGCCTCGTTTTGCGGCGCTGGGCGGCCAAGCCCCATGAAAGCCGCTGGGCCCGCCGGCTGGGAGATTATATTTTCCGTGCCTGATCGGCAGCCGGGCAACCGCCGCGCCGACGGATCAGGAGTGAAACTTGAGCTTGAATTTTTCGATCAGGTAGCGCAGGGAACGGTAGTTGACCTGGAGCGCAGCGGCGGTCTTCTTGATATTGCCGTTGTTCATCGCCAAGGCCCTGAAAATGATGCTCTTGCTGATGTCGTCGATGTACTGGGAGAAATTGAATTGGCCAAGATCGAGCATGCCCTGCCAGTCGGCCGCTTTCGCCGGCGCCGCTTCCAGGTTGTAGATGACTTCCGCGGGTAGAGAGCCGGCGCTGATAATGGAGCCTTTTTCCAGGGCGATGCCGCGTTCGATGAAATTTTCCAATTCGCGCACGTTCCCCGGCCAGCTGTAATTCTGAAAGCATTCCAGGACTTCTTTTTCAAAACCGAGGATGTTCTTGGCGAATTTCTTGTTGTAGCGCAGCAAAAAATACTGCATCAAAATCGGGATATCCTCTTTCCTTTCCCGCAGCGGCGGCAACTTGATGGAAATGACGTTCAGGCGGTAGTAGAGATCGGAGCGAAACTCTCCCTTTTCAATACTTTGCACCAGGTCGCGGTTGGTGGCCGTGATAATGCGCACGTCCACCTGGATCTCCTGGTTCCCACCCACGCGGCGAATGACTTTCTCCTGGATGGCTCGCAGGACCTTGACCTGCATCTTTTGCGACATTTCCGATATCTCGTCCAGGAAGAGGGTCCCGTGATTGGCCGTTTCAAAAAGCCCTTCCTTGTCCTGGTAGGCATCGGTGAACGAACCCTTTTTATGGCCGAACAGCTCGCTTTCCAGCAGGTTTTCGGGGAGCGCCCCGCAGTTGATGGAAATGAACTTCTGGCCGCTGCGGCTGGACTTGCCGTGGATGGCCCGAGCGATCAGCTCCTTGCCGGTTCCGCTTTCGCCGCTGATTAGGATGGTGGAATCGGTCTGGGCGATGGTGTCGATCAGCTCGAAGATCTTGCGCATCTTGGGGTCGGCGCCGACGATGTTCTCGAATTTTTCCTTGGCGGAGAGTTTTTCCTTCAACTCGACGTTTTCACGCTCGATGTTCTTCTTATGCAGCGATTTGTTAATGATGATTTTCAGTTCTTCCAGGCTGAACGGCTTCATGATGTAGTCTTCGGCGCCGAGCTTCATGGCCTCGATGGCGTCGTTGGTAGTGGCGTAGGCGGTGATCATGATCACCGGCATTTCCGGGTCATGGGTCTTTATTTTCTTGAGCAATTCGATACCGTTGAGATCCGGCATGCGGATATCGGAGATGACCAAATCGAAATTTCTCCCCTTCAATTTTTTCAGGGCATCCACGCCGCTCACGGCCTCTTCCACGCCGTAGCCTTCCTTGCCCAGAACAAAGGCGAGCATCTTGCGCAGGCTACGGTCATCGTCGACGATCAGAATATTGGTGACTTGCTGAAGCATATCACAACCTCGGTGCCGAGTTTTTTTGCCGATTTAATATCCATTTTAAAGCCGTGCTCTTCCACGATCTGCTTGACGATGGTCATGCCCAGCCCGATCCCGAATGCGAACTTGGAATAGAAGGGAGTGAATATCTTTTTCATTTCCGCGCTGTCCATGCCGACGCCGTAATCCTTGATGGATAACGTAACGGCCTCCCGTTCGCGAAACAGGTTGATCTCAATCTCCCCTTTTTCGTTCATGGCCTTGACCGCGTTGTTCAGCAGGTTCCAGACCAGCTGCCTGATTTTGTTGACATCGGCGGCGATCCAATGCCCGCTGTTGTATTTTTTTAAAAAACGGACGTCGCGCAGATTCAGGGAAAGCATTTCCACGACTTCATCCAGAAGCGGCGCCAGATCGAAATCCATGATTTCCAAGGGCGCCTGCTTGGAAAAGTTCAGGAACTCATCGATAAAGGCGGACAGCCGCGACGATTCGCTGACGATGATGTCCATCAGGCTCCTGCATTCGCTGTTCAGGGTGAGCTCCATTCGAAATCCGGCATCTTTTTTTCAAAATAGTACGGGGTATTGTCCTGCCAGGTTTTCTTGATCTTGGCCAGGTCAGGCTTGGGCAGGAGGAGCTCAAAAATGTTATCCGTTTTCTTCAGGCGCAGAAAATGGGCGGCCTTGACGTTGTAGGAAATGATCCGGCCCTCCATGTCGGCGGTGATGAAGCCGTTTTCCATTCTCTCCAGGACCGAGTTGTTCAGCAGGATCATGTCCTGCAGATCGTCCTGAATGTTTTTCAGCTGATCGCCCGTCTTGCGGATGCGCTCGAAGTAATAGGAAGCCATGATGCTGAAGGCGGCGAAGGCGATGAAGCTCATCAGCAGGTTGTAGATGAACGTCCCCAGGGGCACCTCGCCCACTTCGATGTTCGGATAGTAGGGAATCACGCCCAGGTACAAAAGATCGGAGAGGATCCCGAATGAGATGAACGAAAAAGTGGCCATGATCACGGTATCGCGCCGGGACAGGAAAATGGAGGCGACGATGATGGGCAGGATATACAAAAAATAAAACGGACTGATGATGCCGCCCGAAAGATACACCAATAAGGTGATCATCAGGATGTCGAACGTCAATTGCAAATAGAGCAGCAGGCGGAAACGGAGCAGGCTGGACAGGGGGAAGAACAGAATGCTGACGGCGATGGCCGCTACCTGGGTAATGATGACCGGCAGGATGTCAAAATGGACGTTGAAAAATAGCCAGATGATTATCGAAACCAAGGTCAGGGTAAGAAAAATAGCGATGCGAATCGAGTTGAGGAATACTACTTTCTTACCGAGTTTCTGATCGTCAATAGCAATCAAATTGCGCTGGTTTAACCTACTTTGCCGATGATGTCGAACAATGGCAGGTACATGGCGATGACCATGCTGCCGACCAATCCGCCCAGGAACAGGATCAAGATCGGTTCCATCAACGATATCAGGGCCGAGACTGTTTGATCGACCTCTTCATCGTAAAAGTCGGCTATTTTGCCGAGCATGGTGGACAGGGATCCGGTTTGTTCGCCGACCGAGACCATCTGCGTGACCATGTAGGGGAATTGCTTGGTCTCTTCCCAGGATTCCCAGAGAGGTTTTCCTTCCTGGACCAGGGCCCGGCTTCTCATCACCGCGTCCTCGATGATGGCGTTGCCCGACGTCTTGGCGGTGATGGTCATGCTCTCGATGATCTCGACTCCCGACGTCAGCAGGGTGGCGAGGGTGCGGGTCACCCGGGCGACCGACAGCTTGACCAGGAGATCGCCCAGTATCGGCATCCGCAGCTTGAGCCGGTCGATGACGCGCCGGCCCTTGAAGGTGGCGTAGTAGGAACGGAAAGCAACAACCAGCCCGATGACGGCGATGACCATAAAAAAGAAATTGGACTGGAGGAAATCAGAGGCGCCGATGACGATCTGCGTGGGCAGGGGCAGCTCGGCCCCCAATTGGCTGAACATGTCCTTGAAGACTGGGACGACCTTCCAGAGGATGATCGAAGACAGGCCGATGGCGATGATCATAACCCCGATCGGGTAGGTCATGGCCGACTTGACCTTGCCGACCAGCTTGGTCATGTTCTCGATGTACTGCGAGAGGCGCAGCAGGATGGTGTCCAGGTTGCCCGAGGCTTCGCCGGCCTGCACCATGCTGGTGTACAGCTCGTTGAACACCTTGGGGTGCTTCTTCATGGCGTTGGAAAGGTTGGCCCCGCCTTCGACGTCCTTGCGCACATCGATCAGCACCGACTGGAAGTACTTGTTTTTCTGCTGCTGGCCGAGGATGGCCAGGGCCTGGGTGATCGGCAGGCCGGCGTTGAACATGACCGAGAGCTGGCGGTTGAAGACGGCGATGGTCCTGAGCGAGACCGATTTGCTCCCCCCGAGCAGAGGGATATTGAACTTCAATTTTTTTCTTTCTACGCTCAATACCTGGATCTGTTCCTTTTCCAGGGCAACGGCAACCTCGTTCTGGTTATAGCCTCTGCGCTCGCCCTCGATGATGTTTCCGACCTTGTTTTTGCCTCTGTATTTGTAAATAGGCATGCTTTCTCCCTGTGACCTTAATTGGTTTTATTGCCGACCGCTCCCGAGGCGGCTTGGCTGGTCTTGAATTGACTCGACAGCACCGAGGGACCGCGGTTGATCAGTTCCTGCAATTCCTCCTGGTTATGGGAAACGCTCATGGCCATCTCCATGGAAATATCGCGCTTGAAATACAGACTGGCCAGCGACTGGTTGAAGGTGATCATGCCGTATTTTTCCTGCCCCATCTGCATGGAGGAATAGATCTGGTGGATCTTGTTGTCCCGGATCAGGTGGCGGATGGCCGGGTTCGGTATCAGCACCTCGATGGCCAGGCAGCGGCCGCGGCCGTCGGCTTTGGGCAGCAGGGCCTGGCAGATGATGCCTTCCAGGTTCATGGACAACTGGGTCCTGACCTGGTCCTGCTGGTGGGTTGGGAAAACATCCACGATGCGGTTGATCGTCGAGGCGGCGGAATTGGTATGCAGGGTGGCAAAAGTCAAATGACCGGTTTCAGCGATGGTCAGCGCGGCCTGAATGGTTTCCAGGTCGCGCATTTCGCCGATCAGCACCACGTCGGGGTCCTCGCGCAGGACCGAGCGCAACGCTGCGGCAAAACTCTTGGTGTCGGCGTGCAGCTCGCGCTGGTTGACCATGGCTTTACGGTGGGAGTGCAGGTACTCGATGGGGTCCTCGACGGTGATGATATGGAGCGGTTGTTCCTTGTTGATCTTGTCGAGCATCGAGGCCAGGGTGGTCGTCTTGCCGGAGCCGGTGGGACCGGTGACCAGGATCAGGCCACGGGCCTTGATGGTCAGGGTCGGCACGATGGCCGGCAGCCCCAGCTTCTCGAACGACCAGATCTCGTAAGGGATGCGGCGGAAGGCGCCGGCGACGGCGCCGCGCTGCATGAAGACATTGGCGCGGAAGCGGGCCAGGCCCTTGATGCCGAAGGAAAAATCGAGTTCCCAGTTCTCCTCGAATTTGTACTTCTGGTTGTCGTTGAGGATGCTGTAGATCATTTGCTTGGTCTCGGCGGGAGAGAGAGACGGATGCTCGATCCGCTTCAGGATTCCATGGACGCGGATCAGCGGCGGCGAGTTGGTCGTGATGTGGAGATCGGTGCCCCCTTCATCGACCATGATTTTCAACAGTTGCGGAAGTGGCAATCCCATGGCACTCTCCTCATAACTTGCTTGTCTCGCGCAAAACTTCTTCTATGGAAGTGATCCCCAGCTTGATTTTTTCAAGCCCGCTCTGTCTCAACGTCAGCATGCCCTTTTCCTTGGCTTTTTGCCTCAACTCGGAGGTCGAAGCCCCGATCATGACCATTTCCCTGATCTCTTCGTCGAGCTCCATGACCTCAAACAAGCCGACGCGTCCCTTGTATCCGGTATTGTTGCACTTGTCGCAGCCCTTGGGCTCATGGATCTGCACGCTCTTGGCTTCTTCCGGAGAAAACCCGATCTCGATCAGAGTTTGCGCCGGGATCTTGGCGATGGTCTTGCAAGCAACGCAGAGCCGGCGGATGAGCCTTTGGGCCTGAACCAAGCGCAGGGCGCTGGCCACCAGGAAGGGCTCGATGCCCATGTTGATCAGGCGGGCCAGTGTCGACGGCGCATCGTTGGTATGCAGGGTGGAAAGGACCAGGTGGCCGGTCAGGGCGGCCTTGATGGCGATATCGGCGGTTTCAAAATCACGGATCTCGCCCACCAGGATGATGTTGGGGTCCTGGCGCAGGAACGTTCTCAGTGCGGCGGGAAAGGTGAGCCCGATCTGCTCCTTGATATTGACCTGGTTGATGCCCATGATATTGAACTCGACCGGATTCTCGGCCGTGAGGATGTTGACTTCCTCGTTGTTCAACTGCGAAACAGCCGAATAGAGGGTATTGGTCTTGCCCGAGCCGGTGGGGCCGGTGACCAGGATGATGCCCCACGGTTCCTTGATGTTTTTCTCGAATTTCTGCAGCGATATCGGCTCGAAACCGAGCTGGGTCAGGTCCAGCTTCAATTGGTCCTTGTCCAGGATGCGGATGACGATCTTTTCGCCGTGGATGGTGGGCAGGGAGGAGACGCGCATGTCCACTATTTTCTTGAGGGTGGGAGTGTCGATCTTGGTCCTGATGCGGCCATCCTGCGGCAATCTCCTCTCGGCAATGTCGATGCCGGCGATGATCTTGATCCTGGAGATCACCTTGTTCCTTAGATTCATCGGCGGGGTCATATACTCGTGCAGCACCCCGTCGATGCGCAGGCGGACGCGGAACACTTTTTCGTAGGGCTCGAAATGTATGTCCGAGGCTCCCTTGATGATGGCATCGTTGAAGATCAGGTTGACCAGCTTGATGGCCGGGGCGTCCTCGTCGATATCACCTTCCATGGAAAAATCGTCTTCCTTGGTCTCAAGCACCTCGACCATGGAATCTTCGCTCAACTCGATCTCATCAAGGAATTTCTGCGCCTCGATGCCGGTGGAGGAGCCGTAATACTTGTCGATGGCCTCGATGATCGACGATTCAGGGGCGATCACCGCCTGGATGCGCAAGTTCGTGGAAAAACGGATCTCCTCCTGAACGAACAGGTTGGAGGGATCGGCCATGGCCAGGGTCAGGTTGGAGCCGATGCGGTGGATGGGGATCACCACATGCTTGCGGGCGATATCGGGCTTGATCAGGTCGATCACCTTTTCGTCGATTTCAAATTTGCTGAGGTTGATGGAGGGATAACCGAACTGTTTGCTCAGGACCTGGGCGATATCCTCCTCGGTGACATACCCCAGACGAATAAATACGCTGCCGAGCTTGCCCGGTTCCTTTTTTTGAATCTCCAATGCATGCTGGAGCTTCTCATCGGTTATTTTTTTTTCCTTAAGTAAAAAATCTCCTAAACGCATTGCCATTGGCTATATTGTAAATAAATTAAAATCAAATGTCAATTCTTTCATTGGATGAGGTAGAATCCCGAAACAGCGAGATTTTTCATATGCCCCATTCCGTCCAACCCCATGGCGAAATCGACCAGGAAGCTGGCCAGGTTGAAGCCCAGGCCGACCCCGTAGATCACTTTGGCGTTGCGGCCCAGGAAATACTTTGCGCCGAGGTCATTCAGGAGGCCGGCGCGCAGGAAAAACTTGTTCTGGAAAAATCCTTTTTCCACGCCCAGGGAGACCGGCTGGAGCTTCTGGCCGCTGTAGTACAGGTCGCTCTTAGTCACGTCGATATCCATGGAAATTCCCCATTGGCTGTCGGGACGGAAAGTCAACCCGGCGATCACCCGCCGCGGCAGGCGCAATTCCCTGACCCCGGTTGCAATGAGCGGATTCGCGGCATTCCTCACCACCAGTCCAACCTTGAAATAGGACCCCAGATCGGCGTTGATTCCCAGGTCAAAATTCAACTTGCTAAAATCATTTTGCGCGGCGTCCCAGGCGTATTGCAAATACTCCTTGGCGCCGGCGGAAGGCTGGAACGGGGCCGCCGAGATCGCCAGGTCGAATTCTCCGGCCCGGCCTTTCAGGTAATGGACGGTGCCCCCGATCGCTACCCCCTGGGACAGCGAAAAAGAGAAGGCGAAGGAGTAGCTGGTATAGTGAAAGCCGATGAAGCGCATCCGCAAGGCGGCGATGTCGGCATTGGTCACCCCCTCGACGGGCTTGGCCAGGATATCGCTGTCCAGGGGAAAGATAATGGCCGAATCGACGAAGGAAACGGCCAGCCCATACCCCTTGCCGACATAGCCCGGATTCTTGAGCTGAAAACCGTTGATCCCCGATTTCAGGGAAAAAACTTCCTGCAAGCGCTCCCACAGCTCATTCTTCTTTACCAAGTCAAGGTTTTGAAAGTCGCCCAGATTGAACGCGCTGATTTTTTGCAGCAGGCCGGAGAAATCCTGATGATCGAGGAAACTGCTCGCGTACTGGTAGCCGCCCAGGGGGGCCGAGAGCAAATTCAAAAGGGCCGGGTTCAGGTAAACGGCGTTGCAATCGTAATTGAAGGCCAGTGACGAATAGCCCAGTGCCAGGGAGCGGGCGCCATAAAAATAAGGGAAAAAAGCCAAAGCGGGCCGTGAAAGAGCGAAAAATACGGCGATAATGATAGTTTTTTTCATTGGCTGACTACTATAACGAATTGACACAAATTGTCAACTCTGGACAGGATGGGACAAAGAAAGCGACCCACGGAAATCGTCGTCCGGGCTTGACAGGCCGACGCAATTTTGTTACTCTTAGGGACGGCACGGGTCTATAGCTCAACGGCTAGAGCTACCGGCTCATAACCGGTTGGTTCCAGGTTCGAATCCTGGTAGGCCCAGCAATCGCGCCGCTTAAGGAGCTGACTTGAAAGAAGGACTCGATATTTTATATGCGCTGCAGCAAAAGGATGATCAATTAAAGGAGATCGGGGGCCTCATCCAGGAGATTCCCCTGCAGATCAAGGCGCTCGAGGATGAAAGGGACTCCCGCTCGGGAATGATCGAAAAGGCCAAGAAAAAACTGCAAAACAATATCGAGGAACGGAAAAAGCTCGAACGGGAAATCGCCGCCATCAAGGAAAAGATTAGCAAGTACAAAGAGCAGATGAAAAAGGTGACCACCAACAAGGAATATCAGGGGATCAGCAACGAGATCAAGTTCGAGGAAGCCAATATCACCGGTGTGGAAGAAAAAATAATCGAAAAAATGGTCGAAGCGGATGAAATTATGGCTGTGATCCGCGACACCGAATGCGAATTCAATAAGATCGCCGCCGAATACAACCAGAAGATCAAGGAATTGCACGACTACCTGGATTATCACAAGACCAAGCTGGACGAAGAGACGAAAAACAAGAAAGAGTTGCGCACCAAGGTGGCGGCCAACCTCTTGAAAGCCTACGACAATTTGTTCGTCAAAAAGGCCGGCAAGGTGGTCTCCTTTGTACAGACCGATTTCTGCGGCGTCTGCAATATCAAAATACGTCCGCAGGTTCTCAGCGAGCTGGTTCTCTCCAACGACGTGCTGATCTGCGAAAGCTGCGGACGAATTCTTTTCAAGAATATCGCCGGGGAAAACGAAGAATAACGTGATTCAGTTTTTTCACGTTTCCAAAGAGTATTTCCGTAACGAAGCCTTGAGCGACATCAACCTGGCCATCGCCCGCGGCGAATTCGTTTTTCTGACCGGCGCTTCCGGGGCGGGCAAGTCGACCTTGCTCAAGCTGATCTACAAGGAAGAGGAGCCAAGCAAGGGGCAAATCTTGATCGATTCCGTGAACAGCACCCTGATTCCCGCCAAAAAGCTCTTCAAGCTGCGCCGCCAGATCGGGATCGTTTTTCAGGATTTCAAACTGCTGATGAACCGCACCGTGCACGAGAACGTGGCCATCCCGCTGCGGGTGCGGGGA
>JAPKZM010000164.1 GCA_026393775.1 Candidatus Aminicenantota bacterium | reverse complement strand
TTGCCTTCAATGCTGCGGGCGCGCTGAGCAAAAATATCCAGTATCAGGCGGCTGCGGTCAATCACTTTGACACTCAGTAAATCCTCCAGGTTCCGCTGCTGCAGGGAATTCAAGATGTTGAAAAAAACGACCAGGTTGGCTCCGCTTGCGGCCAATTGGAGCTTGATCTCCCCGGCTTTGCCCAATCCGATCAGATATTTTCGGTCCGGGACGGGCCTTTTTTGCCAGGTCCGCGCGACGACTTCCGCCCCGGCTGTCTGGCAAAGCGCCTGCAATTCTTCCATGCAGGCCGCGATCTCCGTTTCCTTTTGTTGAAACGAAAAGAGTCCGCAGATCAGGGCTTTTTCGTTAAGCATGCGTCGATATGCCTCGCCATGGCGTCAAGGTCGCCCGGATCGAACCACTGGATGTCTTTTTCCTGCCTGAACCAAGAGAGCTGCCTCTTGGCGAACTGGCGCGAATGGCGCTGGATCAGTTCCAGGGCCGTGGGCAGGTCGGTTTCCCCGCGCAGATAGGCCGTGATTTCCTTGTACCCCAGCGCCTTGAAAGGGGGGCAGGAGGGGGGATGGCGCCTCAGCAAGGCCTCGACTTCGGCCACCAGCCCTTTTTGGATCATCCGTTCCACGCGGCGGTCGATCCGTTCGTATAACTTTTTTCTATCCAGCTCCAGGCCGACGCGGACAAAGGTATAGGCGGCGAAAGGGGAGCGTGAATGACGGAACGCCGCGCTGGGGGACAGGCCGCAGTGACGGTGGATCTCCAGGGCTCTGACCAGGCGCACCTTGTCGTTGGGGCTTATTTTTTGGGCGTAAACGGGATCGATCACCTGCAACTCGTGCCAAAGCGCCTCCCAGCCGTGAAGGGCCGCTTCTTCCTCCAGTTGCCGGCGGGTGTCGCTGTTTTTGTTCTCGGCGAAAATGCCCTGGCGCATGACTCTCAGGTAGAGTGCCGTCCCGCCGCATGCCAGGGGGATCCGGCCGCGGGCGCTGATCTGCTCGGCGGCATGGAAGGACAATTCCAAGAACTGGCTGGCGTTGAATTGCGAACAATCATCGATGATGTCGATCAGGTGATGGGGGATCTCCCGTCGCCGGAGCGCATCAACCTTGTCGGTGCCGACATCGAACCCCCGGTAGACCTGGACTGAATCGGCCGATATGATTTCGGCGCCGAATTTCCCGGCCAGGGCGCAGGCGACCTGGCTCTTGCCCACGCCGGTGGCCCCGAGAACTTGTATGAGGGGTTTCATCCGCCCAGGAGGAGAAACAGCACGATAAAAGTCAGTGCCAGGAAGGCAAGCTGCAGGCTCAAGCGTTTCAATTTCCGGGTTCCCTGATCCATTGCAGAATCATCTTTTCGTGATCTTTGCCCAGGTGGCGCTTGACCGCGTATATTTCGGCGTACAGGATTTCTTCCAGGCCTTTGAGGAATTCATTGCTGTGTTCCTCAAAACTTTCGTACCAGATGCTTTTCAGAACCGATTTCGCTTCGATGCAGCCGTCAGCCGTTATTTCCAGGTTGCGAAAATATGCCGGGATCGATTCCTTGATGGCGGTGATGGCTTCAAAAAGGATGGTCTGGGCCACCGGTCCGATCTCCTTGGACAACACCCGGTATATATATTCGAATTTCCGGTTATAGTATTGCAGGGCATCTTCGAACGAGTTGAACGTGGTCGGCGCGGAGCTGGCGGCGTTGGGCGTCGGCTGGCGCGTCGGTTGCTGACTGTCGCAGATCAGGTCCAGCCGCAGCAGGCAGTAGAGAATTTTCAGGGTGTCCAAGCGCAGCAATTCACTTTTGGCAATGATCTCAGACAGGGGAGCCGCCTCGGCGGCGAGGGAGAGGACGTGAGCTTCAAACGGTTTCAGTTTGATCGGGAAACGGTTTCGGCCGGCGTTCGGGAAAAGCACCATGCTTTCGCTGAATCGGCTCTCGATGAAAGGCTGGTCCTCGATCTGGCGGATGCCTTCGAGAATGGCTTCGGGAACGGGCAGGTTGAGTACGATGTTTTCATTCTCGTTTTTCGGTCGGGCGATGATATCGTAGCGGCCCGCTGTCAGTGCGAAGAGGGAAAAAACAATGGCGCGCAGGTGGGCGGAAACCTCGTCCCACAATTGGTCGGCGCTCAAGAGCCCCAGTTCCAGCAGCGCCCGGCCGCGGCGGATGTTGTGCTCGCGCATGTAATCGCTGCTTTTTTCGAATGCGTCGGCTTCGATGACCTGGCGACGCAGTAAGAAACTGCCCAGGGAATCTTCCAGCAGGCTTGATTGGGCGAAAATGATGCCGCCATTTCCAAGCCAGATGGTCTTATTGAATGCCGGGCAGGAAATTTTCAACTGCCCGTCCAGCGCCTGCTGGTTCATGCGCGCCAGGATCGCGGCCACGTCAAATTCAGCCAGCGTCCCGGAAATCGGCAGATGGGAGTCCATCAATATTTGAAGCTCAGATCCCGCTGGATCAGTCTATTCTGCTCCCTTTCCTTTTCGATCTGCACCAGGAAGTTCTCCGAGACGTCGCCGCTCGGATAGTGGCCGGAAAAGCAGGCTTTGCAGAAGGAGCGGATCTTGGGATTCTGTTTCTTGACCCCCCGCTCCATGGCCTTTATGTCCAGGTAGATGACCCGGTCGGCGCCAATTTTCAAGGCAATTTCTTCCAGAGTGGAGTTGGCCGCGATGAACTCGGCTTTGGTCTGCATGTCGATGCCGTATACGCATGGGTGGGTCAGGGGGGCCGAGTACGATGCGAAATAGACGTTTTTCGCGCCGGCCTGACGCACCATTTGAATGATCAGACGTGACGTATTGCCGCGGACGATGGAATCGTCGACGAGCAGCACTTTCTTGCCCAGGAATACATCGGCGATCGGGTTCAATTTATGCCGGATCGACCTTTCGCGCTGTTGCTCGCCGGGCATGATGAAAGTCCGGCCGATATAGCGGTTTTTCACCAGCCCTTCCCGGTATTTGAGCTTGAGCGAGCGGGCGATCTCGATGGCCGCCGGCCGGGAGGAATCGGGGACGGGCACCACCACATCGATGTCCAGGCCGCTCTGCTTGATCTGCCTGGCCAGGTTTTTGCCCAAATCGACCCGGGCTTGATAGACGTTGATCTTGTTCAGGTAGGAATCGGGGCGGGCAAAATAGATGTACTCAAAAATACAGGGTCTGAAAGGGGCAGTTTTCAGCTTTTTTTCGTGGACGGTGCGGTTTTGGTCGATGAAGATCGCCGCTCCAGGCGGGACGTCGCGGATCTCGGTAAATCCCAGCAGGTCCAGGCTGACGCTCTCGGAGGCGAAGGCGTAGCCGGGGATCATCTGTTTGCGATCGATGCCGAAAAGCAGCGGCCGCACGCCGTAGGGGTCGCGAAAGGCGACCATGCCCCGGTTGGCGATGTACAGGATGACCGAGTACGCCCCCTTGACGATTTTGAAGACATGGCGGATGGCGTTGAAGATGTTCTCGGGGGTGATCTCCCGGACGGTCGTCTTTTCCAGCGCCTCGGCAAAGACATTCAGGATCACTTCGACGTCGTTGTTGGAATTGATGATGATATGGGAGGTGGCGAAAAGGTCCTTTTTCAAATCCATGAAATTCATCACGTTGCCGTTGTGGACGGCGGCGATGCCGAAGGGATGGTTGACCCAGAAAGGCTGGGAGTCCTCCACCGAGCCCACGCCTACGGTCGGGGAACGGGTGTGGCCGATGCCCACGTTGCCTTTCAAGCGGGCAATGTTGCGCTCGTCGAAAATATCCCGCACCAGGCCGTTGCCTTTTTTAAGGTGGAAATGATCGTCATAGGTCATGATGCCGGCGGAATCCTGGCCGCGGTGCTGCAGGGTCAGCAGGCCGTTGTAGAGTTTACCGATCACCGGTTCCGAGGAATAAATTCCCAGTATGCCGCACATGGTGCTTCAATTTATAGCAGAAATCGCACAAAAGTCAACTGAAAAATTAGCCCCGGACCCCCTAATGATCGAAATCATGAGCATCGCGCCGCGCCAAAACGGACCGGCGAAGGTCAAAGTTTCCTAATCCCGGTCAATTAATTTATCCGCCTTGAATATTGACAATTATAGAAAAAATATGGTAAATGGATTCTATGCTCACAGAATTCGAAAAACAAAAAGAAGAGAGGGCGCTCATCCGCCAGGAATCGCGCATCACCATGATCATCAGCCTGTCGTTGCTGGCCTCCATCGCCATCTACGCTTTGGTCGCCTACCTGTACAAGGGCGGTTTCCGCTTCAGCAAGGGTGTTTATAACGCCTACAGCATCCTGAACATCGTCGCCATCATGTTGGTCATCGTGGTCCTGGCGGTGCGCAAAACCGTCTATTTTTCGCCTCGTCTGGTCCGCGATGATTTCACCCTGACCGCCCTGCTGCGGCGCTGGCGGAGCATCGACATCGTCATGCTCTGCTTCGGCGAGATGCTTGCCCTCTTCGGATTGGTCATCACGCTACTGGGCATGCCTTTCGTCCGCACCTTTCATTTTTTTATCGCCGCCTTCTTGCTGACCATGATTCTGATGCCCATCCCCTGGAAGGTCAGGGATAAAATCAGGACCTTTGAAAAATATGCCGGGAAACAGATTTTGTAGGAGCTGGCGCTGAACCGCCGCCTGATGAAACGCATCATGGGGGCGTGAACAGGAGATGACAATGACCAAGAACATTTTGCTGGTGGAATATGATGAAGCGACCATCCATCTCATCAAAGATCTTCTGCCGCCGCCCATGTTCGAGCTGACCGTAGCCAATGATGGCGAAACCGCCAAGCGCAAGTTGGCCGGCAAGCGCTTCGACATGATGATCACGGCGGCCATGCTGCCGCGTTTTCACGGCTTTAACCTCGCCCTGAACGTGGCTCAGGAGAACCCGCTGATCAAGATCATCATCATCAGCGCCATTTACAAGGGCTTTTATTACAAGCATCAAGCCATGTCTCAGTACCGCGCCGATGATTTTTTTGAAAAACCGCTGGATAAGGACGTCTTCAGAAATCGGGTGCTGGAATTGCTCAATATATCAACGAGCGAATTCCAAGCCGCGGCCCACGCCGCCACGACCCGCGTCCCCGGATTCGATACGGCCAAGATCCCGACCATGGCCAAATTGGAAGAGGAAGAGAAGAAGTTGAGCGCCGATGACCTTTTCGGTGATATCCTGAAAAACATCGACAAGGTGCCCCAATTCAAGATCGATCTGAATGAGGACCCGGCTCCGAAAAGCGCCAAAGCGGAGGGAGCCCCTGTCCGCCAGCCGGCGCCCTTTCAGGGCCAGCAAGTAAAAAAAGAACCTGAGCTCAAACGCGAGAGCGAAAAACCCGATGCGGGAAAAACCGTAATGGCCGCGCCGCCCGTGCCCCCCCTGCCTACGCCGGAAATCAGGAAACCCGCTGCCAGCAGCCAAAGCATCAACGACGACCTGGACAGTCTGCGCCAGACGGTCAAAAAACAGATACCGGAAACCAATATGCGCAAGATCGAGGACGACATCGCCCGCAAATTCGAGGACACCCTTTCCGGGCTCGGACTGGGGCTTTCGTCATCGCGGCCCGCTGCCAAGCCTGCGGCGGCAGTCAAGGCCGAGGAAAAACCCGTTGTCAAGGAAAAGGAAATAATCCTCAAGGAAGAGATCATCGAACTTGGCGAGGAAGCGCTGCAGAAGGAAGTCAAGGCCGAGCCGGCCATAGAGAGTAAAAAGATCTCGGTCAAAGAGGAAACCAAGCCGGAAAAAAAACCCGCTCCCGTTGACAATCCCAACGAGCTTGGGGATTACGTTCTGCTTGGCCTGATCGCCCGCGGGGGCATGGCCGAGATCTACAAGGCCAAAAGAAAAGGGGTCAAGGGCTTTGAAAAGATCATCGCCATCAAGAAAATACTCTCCGGCTACGGGGAAGACGATAAATATGTCGAAATGCTGGTCGATGAAGCCAAGATCGCGGCCGAGCTATCCCATCCCAACATCATCCAGATCTACGACCTGGGGCGCAAGGACAATTATTATTTCATCGCCATGGAATACGTGCTGGGAAAAGACCTGCGTGAAATCCAAAGCCGCTTGCGTGAAAAGGATCAATGGTTTCCGGAAGAAATATCACTTTTTCTGTGCCTCAAGATACTCGAAGCGCTCAATTACGCCCACAAAGCCAAGGACAGCCACGACCGTGCCTTGGAAATCGTCCACCGCGACGTGTCGCCGCCCAATATCCTGATCTCTTATACCGGCGATGTGAAGCTGACCGATTTCGGAATTTCCAAGGCATCGATCAAAATGCACCAGACGATCTCGGGCGCCCTGAAGGGGAAGCTGCTGTACATGTCGCCGGAACAGGCAAGGGGAGAAGGAACGATCGATTGCCGGTCGGACCTGTACTCGGTCGGGGTCGTATTGTTCGAACTGCTGACCAGCAAGAAACTTTTCCTGGACACCTCGGAGATGGGCGTACTCAAGAAGGTCCAGAACGGGGAGATACTCAACCCGCGCGAGATCAATCCCAATATCGATCCGGCCCTGGAAAAGATCATCCTCAAATCGTTGAACAAAGCTTGCGATAAAAGATACCAGAGCGCCGCGGCCATGATCGCCGATCTGGAAACGTTCATGGTCAAGAAATACAATTACCTGCCCGGTCCGGTGCAGCTCAGCCATTTCATCTACCACCTTTTCGAAAAGGATATCAGCCGCGACGGCATCAAGGTGGACCTGAAACCGCTTCCCGAAAAGCCGCTGCTCCGGGAAATCCCCAAGGCGCAGACTGTGCTTCCGGAGCCTCCCAGAACAATGCCGGTGCCGGAAAGCAAAGCGCCGCCGCCGGTCGCTGTAAAAAACCGGCCGCGGTCGAACCGGCCGTTGTCGAAAAAACAACCTCCCAGATCCAGACGAACGTGCAGCCGCCGCCGGCCGTCGATCCGCAGGTGAAAGCCCTCGAGGAACTGAAGCTGAAGGAAGAAGCTCTGCAAAGACAGTTGCAGGAAGCTGCCGCCGCCGCGGACGCTGACGCGCTGAAGAAAAAACAGCAGGATGAGAAACGCGCCAAGCAGGCCGAAATCGAGCGCTTGAAAAAAGAGGAGGCGGACCGCCTGAAGCAAGATGAGTTGGACCGGTTGCAAGGGGAGGAAGCACGCAAGAAGCAAGAGGAAGCCGACCGTCTGGCCAAAGAGGCGCAGGACTTGAAAAAAGCCGCGGAATTGAAGGAGCTGGAACGCAAACGGGTCAAAGAAGGCGATGTGGTCCCCATCACCGACGTCGACAGGGAGCCGCAGCCCATCTCCAAGCCGGATCCGATCATTCCTTCGGCGATCATGGCCAGCATCATGGCCAATCAAAGCATTTTGTTCAATATCCTGATCAATCAAAATGGGGACGTGGAGGTGGCGCGGTTGATGAAGAAAACCAGCAACAGCCAATTGAACTCCCTTTTGCTGGCCACCATCGAGACCTGGAAATATACGCCGGCCATGAAGAATGGCGTGCGGGTAAAAGTTTGGAAGAGCGTTCCGCTAATAATAAAAAAATAACGAGGAGAACTCATGAAAAAACTTAAAGTCGAAGCCGAGGCCTTTTACGAATCCACGCTCCGGGAAGCAAAGAAGCAGATTGAGATAATCGACGCCCGCATCGAAGAAGAGCTGGCCCGGGTAAAAGACGTGATCAGCCAGCTGCAGGAACAGAAAAAAGCGACGCGGCTGATCTATGACGGCGCCTGCTCCATTTTGGGCGTTAAGAACGACTTCGAAGAAGGCGAACCCGCTCCCCAGAATTAAGCCTCTGCTTTTGAACTTGGGTCCATGCACTATGCCGCGATAGGGGAGTATTTAGAAAAACTTCAGGGTGAAAATTCAAAGTTATCCCTGCATACCATCGGGCTGATCATCGCCCATCTGCCCTTCCCCGTCGAATCGGTAAAATACGTTCAGGTTGCCGGAACCAACGGCAAGGGTTCGACTTCCCACTTCATCGCCGCCATCTTGCGCAGCGCCGGCTGGCGGGTCGGGCTTTTCACTTCCCCCCATCTGCAGGATGTGCGGGAAAGGATCTGCCTCAACGGCCGGATGATCACGCAAAAGCATTTTGCCCGCGCCATCACCGTCGTCGACGGCATTGTCCGCGGATTGCTGCGCCGCCGGGTGATCGCCCAGGGACCGACTTTTTTTGAAACTCTTTTCCTGGCCGCCTTGGTTCACTTTTGCCGCTCCCGGGCCGATTGGGCGGTTCTGGAAGTCGGTCTGGGCGGACGCCTCGACGCCACCAGTACGGTCGTCCCCGAAGTAGCGGTCATTACCAACATCGCCAAGGATCATACCCAGATTTTGGGCAAGACCCTGGCCGCCATCGCCAGGGAAAAGGCGGGCGTGTGCAAAAAAAACGTTCCGCTGGTCAGCGGTTGCCCGCACTCATCCTTTGCCGGGCGCGTCATCGCCCGGGAGGCGCGGAGGAAAAAGTCGCCCTTGCACCTGGTTTTCGCCGGCGCGCAGTCGCTGCGCTGCGAAAAGAATGGCCCAAGCTATCTGTGCCACTACGACGCCGGCGGCCATCGCTATGAATTCCAGGTCTATCTCAAGGGCCGGCACCAGACCGTCAATGCCGCCGTGGCCGTCAAGACCGCCGACGTGCTGCAAGGGCTGGGTTGGAAAATACCAACAGCGGCCATCCGCCGCGGCATCCGCGCCATGTTCATCCCTGGGCGCCTCGAACTCCTGTCAAAGCGCCCGCCCGTGATCATCGATGGCAGCCACAATTCGGACGGCGTCCGGGTGTTGACCGATTTCCTGCGCGAAGAAAACATCCAGGCCGTCACCTTGATTTTCGGCGTACTGGGCGACAAGCATTACCGGGGCATGGCCCGGCAGCTGGCGCCGCTGGCCGCGAATGTCATCCTGAGCGCTCCGCCCAACCCCAGGGCCTTGCCCCCGGAAAAGTTGCTTCCCTTCTTCAAGGGGACGAATTGCCGGGTCGAGAGGGATCTGGCCAAAGCCCTGGCCATTGCAAAAAAATTAAAAAGAACTATAATTGTATGCGGTTCCCTGTATCTGGCCGGTGCGCTGAGAACCGTCGCCTGCGGAGGAAAAAAGTATGGACGTCAAAAGATTAAAGGAAATTGAGGATATCTACCAGGACCTGAAAGCCAAGCTTGATGCCGGCGAGATCAACGGCGACGACATCAAGTCCGAACTGAAGAAAGTGATGATCCGCGACGATGACAACCGCTATTGGATGATCGGCAACAAGACCGGCGGCTGGTACGTTTATGACGGCAGCGCTTGGAAGACCGGCAATCCGTACCGCCAGGCGGAGACGACGCCGCTGGTTCAAGCGGAGCCTCAGCCCCCCAGGGGGCAGGAAATGCCCCCGGCCCGCGAGGAGGAGGCAAGAGGCGAATCCGAGCCGAAGCTGTTGTGCAAATTCTGCCAGTCGCGCATCGAGAAGTATGACCTGTATTGCAATTTTTGCGGCGGCCAGCAAAAAGGAACGACGAAATCTTCGGCGCGCAAGCTTCCCGAAGGCCAATTGCTGATCAAGGCGGCGAGCATTCCTTCGCTGATCTTTTTTTTCGGAGGGCTCGGCCTGGTGGCCGGGGTGATCGTTGGCGCCACTTTCGGCATCCTGAAGATTTTCGGCGACCTGATATTCCAATTCCCGATGATGCTCCAGGAAATGCAGGGCAAAATCCAGGGTGGATTGTTTTTCGGCGGCCTGGGCGGCATTTTCGGTTTCCTGGTCTTTGCTGTTCTGGCCGCGGCCTGCGGCTTGCTTTTCAACCTGATCGCCTACGTTTTCGGCGGCCTGCGTTTCAAGATAAAAACCTGAAGCGCCAGGGTGATGGAGATCCTGCGCAACATTGTTTTTTACAAGCTTTTCGCCGCCCTTTTAATCATCCTGCTTTTCTTCCTGGCCATATTTCTTTTTTTCAATAAAAAAAATAAATAAAGTCGGGCTGAAAAGTGGGAGAAAGGGGAGGGATAGGCTCTGATGCATGTCAAGCATTTAATAATACTAAATCGGGCTTAGTTGACGATTGAAAACCATATGTGTATATTAATTACCCATGACAAAGCATGACGCAAAGGGTTTCTGCCTATGCAAGCGGCAACTGACCCTTGGCATTGAAAATGCTTAGTTAAATAGGAGCGTCAAACCTAATGCGAAAAAACAAAAGCGGATTCTCTCTTATCGAACTGCTTCTTGTATTGATCTTGATTGGAACGATCGTCGCCATGACGGCCAGTTTCACCACCCGCAACAAGGACCGCTGGTCGCTGCGCGACTTGGCCAGGGAGATCACCTCCACCTATTACCAGGCCCGGCAGCGGGCGGCGCGCGAGAACGCATCGATGCGCATTGAAATCCTGCAGAAAAGCTATACCTACTACCGGGACAACATCGGCATCTGGGAAACCCTAAGAAAAGAGGATTTCCCTGAAAAAATAGCCGCCACCGTCACCGCCAATTTCCTGATCAACCCCAGCGGTTTCATCCTCGATCCGGCCAGCCTGAAGATCGCCGGCTTGCAGACGATCACCCTGAGCGCTCCCCGGGGCGCCTATTTTGATACCATGACCATAACCATTTATCCGTATGGAGGCTTACGTGTCGAAAAAGATTATAAATAACAAGGGCGGATTTTCATTGATTGAAGTACTGATCGCTATATCGCTTTTCGCTTTCCTGGTAATCGGGGTGCTGACGATGACCTCATTGGGCATTAAATCCAATTCCTACGCCCAGCACCACACCAAGGCGGTGCAACTGGCTGAAAGCAGCATGGAAATGCTGCGCCGCGTCGATTATAATGATGTCCTGCAATACTTTGACGGTATCTCGTACTCGGTGGTCACGCCCAATGGCGTCACCATTTTTCCGGTCTCCGAATACGGTTCAATACCCCAATATAAAGACTTCAGACGCGTTTTGCTGGTAACCTATGATCCCAATGTCAGCACGTTGCAGGTAACGATAACCTGGCGTAGCCAGGGTGTCGATTCCTTTCCCCTTGTACTGGCTTCGCAGAGGGTGGCGCCATGAACACGCGGCAATTCCGGCAGCAGGGGTTTACGCTGGTGGAAATGATGGTATCGCTGACCGTCATACTGGTCATCATGGTCGCCATTTTTTCTATCATCGTCGCCGAACAGAGAACCCATCTTACCGAAGGCCGCAAGCTGGACATGAACCAGGGGGGGCGCGTCATCGAGCAAATGTTCTCTGAAGGTTTTCGCAGTTCCGGCTCGGTGCTGTCGCAGGCCCAAACGCCCGTGATGCTCGGCGTCCCGACTATTCCTTTCAATGGCGTCTATCCTCTGAACAATAACGATTATCCCGACGGCGTCATCCTGGCTTCCGGCGACCCCCTGGCCCTGACCAGGCTTACGCAAATCTTCACTCCGGGCGACGCAACAGTCAATGTCACCAAGGTCGATCTGCCTCCGGATCCTGTCACCCTTACCGTTCTTGGCGTGGCCTGGCATGAGGGGGATTTCGGTTTGATCATGCGCCCAGACGGCTACTACGTGTTCAAGGTCACTGTGGAACCGAATTTAGGTGACACACTGCTCACCATCCGCCAAACTGCCGCCTATTATTCGGGCCTGCTCAATACCGCCCACTATAACGACCAATGTGATGAACAGCTGGGTGTATTCGGCAACGTCAACGATTATCCCATCGACAGCCCGGTGCTGCGCCTGGAATACTTCAATATCTTCCTGACCCGCAGCGAAAGCGATGGCTCGCGCACGCTGACCCTGACCACCGATTGCGAAGATATTGCCGATATTTTCGCCAGCACCAGTCCCATCACGGGCAGCCGCGCCGCGCCGATCCTGCCCAACATTGAGGACATCCAGATCGAATACCTCACCAAGGTTGTCCCGCCCGCCATTTTGCCCGATATCTGGGCCGGCAGCAACAATGCCTTCCCTGGCGGCACCGTGAATTTCTATAACCAGTTTTACAATAGCAATATCGCTTCGGCGCGCATTTTCGTGCTGCTGCGCACCGAGGAAGAGAAAAACAAAAAACTGGGCAGCGGCATTGTTTTCAAAAAGCCGGCCATGGGCGACGTCGCCGGCGCCACGCTGCCGGTGGGCCGCTATCATTACACCTACATGCAATATGAAATTTTAATCCGCAATTATAATTATTAATATTCATTCAGGAGGTTGATTATGAAAACAACTAAAAACAAAGGTTCGGCGCTGCTGCTGGTTTTGATTGCCCTGCTCATCCTGTCGTTCATCGGGATATCGGCGCTGACCCAGAGCAGTTCGGAAATCAACACCACGGGCAATTTTTTAAAGGATAAAAGTGCCTTTTATGCCGCCGATAGCGGCATCCAGATCGGCATCAGACAGATACGTCTAAACTCCACCCATCCAGAGAACGTCATATTCGATGGGGAAATCGGCAAAAATTATTTTCGCACAGGCCTCATGTCCGACGCTTTGCCGACAAAGAAAAATGTCAAACCTTTCCAGGGTTTCATGCCGCCGCAGTCGGCGGGCCAAGCGGCCGGAATGGAAAGCGAGACGAATATGAAAAACGTGCCCTGGACGCTGGTCATCACCGCTGAGAGCAACCTCACTACAAAAAATCGCATCCGCAAGCAAGTGCAGACCGTGTTGACCACCTTGGTGCCCAGAGATTATTAAAAGGAGAGAGATAATGAAAAAAATGAAAAAACTGGTTTTGTTTCTGGCCATCAGCGCGCTGATCGTCATCGGCCTGCGGGCCTGGGACGACGAAAAGCTCTTCACCACGATCATAGGCGGCAAGGGAAAATCCAACGTGATCCTTATCCAGGACCGCACCGGTTCCATGTGCTCAATTATTTACCATCCCGATTACAACCCCAAAATCTCATTAAGTGGTTATTCAGATGTTAATCTTCTAAATACTACTGGTTATGATGGTATCGATCAAACCAGCTGGTATATCCGCTGGGTGAAAGGAACTACTATCAATACCAACGATAACTATGCCACAAATTTAGCCTATACGGCACCTGTCCTTACGGTCAGCAGCACAGGCAGTTCTGTTAAGATTGGTGACTGGATTCTTCAATACGACAGCAATAATGCCCAAAATCTTTCCAACCAAATGTTGGCTCGGGTTACAAATAAAGTCAATGGACCGGATATGGGGCACCCCTATCACACTACCTATAATCTCACTCTGGCCGACATCTCAGGAAATCCGATGGTAGGAAGCAACTACCGGATTTATACCTATTCTGGGAATAGCAGCCAATATACAACAAAAGCTGTTAAGCTTTAT
>JAPKZM010000025.1 GCA_026393775.1 Candidatus Aminicenantota bacterium | reverse complement strand
TGGCCAGGATGACGATGCTCCGGCCTTCCGGGGTTTCATCGGACAAGGATGCAAGCTGGGCGATGTCCGCCAAGGTTTCAACCGTGACTCCCGGCGCCGGTACGAATCCCACTGCTTGCCGGTCGCCCAGGGTAATCGTGCCGGTTTTGTCCAACAACAGCACGTCCACATCGCCGGCAGCTTCGATCGCCCGGCCGCTCATGGCCAGCACATTACGGCGCATGAGACGGTCGATGCCGGCAATGCCGATGGCGCTCAACAGCCCGCCGATTGTTGTCGGTAGGAGACAGACCAGGAGCGATACCAGGACTGTGACGCTGAAGGATACCCCGGAGTAGATCCCGAAAAATTTCAAGGTGAAGACCGCCACCAGAAAAATAACGCTGAGCGCGGACAGCAGAATGGTCAGGGCGATCTCGTTCGGCGTCTTTTGCCGGTTTGCGCCTTCCACCAGGCTGATCATGCGGTCCAGGAAACTTTCGCCGGGATTGGCCGTGACGCGGACGATGATTTTGTCGGAGAGCACCTTGGTACCGCCGGTCACGGCGCTGCGGTCGCCTCCGGATTCGCGGATGACCGGCGCCGATTCCCCGGTGATCGCCGATTCGTCGACGGTGGCGATGCCTGAGACCACTTCGCCATCGGCCGGAATAGTCTCGCCGGCGCTTTTCCGATCTCACCATATCATTTTTTCGCAAATCTTCAGCTGGCACCCGCACGCTCTGCTGGCCAGACAAGCGATTGGCCGTAGTATGGGACCTGGTTTTGCGTAGGGAATCGGCCTGGGCCTTGCCGCGGCCTTCGGCCACGGCCTCGGCGAAGTTGGCGAACAGAACGGTGAACCACAGCCAAATAGAAATCTGAATAATGAATCCCAACGGCTCGCCACTGTTTTTTTGAAAGAGGGCGGCCGTGGTAAGCAAGGCGCAGCACTCGGTGACGAACATGACCGGGTTCTTGACCAGCGAGCGGGGATCGAGTTTTTTTACTGCATCAATGACCGCTTGCTTGAGGATGTCCTTTTGGAAAATGGAAGTTGCAGTAGATCTCATTGGGGAAGCCTCCTAAAACAGTATGCCGGAACGGGTCATGAGGAAATGCTCGACGACCGGCCCGAGTGAAAGGGCGGGAAAAAATGTCAGCAAGCCGACGATGATGATCGTGCCGACCAGGAGCACAATGAAAGTCGTGCCGTGAACCGGAAAGCTGCCGCTGCCCGCCGGGACCACTTTCTTCGCGGCCAGGTTTCCGGCCAGGGCCAGAACCGGGACGATAAGCAGAAAACGGCCGGCCAGCATGACCAAGCCCAGAATGGTATTGTAGGCCGGGGTGTTGGCTGACAAACCCGCAAAAGCGCTGCCGTTGTTTCCGGCGGCTGATGAAAATGCGTATAGTATCTCGCTCAACCCGTGTGGACCATGGTTGTTTAAGCCGGCCATCCCCCAGCGGCTGACTGCCGCCCAGGCGGTCGGAGCGAGAATCACAATGGCGGAAACCAGAACATAAAAAACGCAGAGCTTGACATCGGCAGCTTCGATTTTCTTGCCGAGATATTCCGGGGTCCGGCCGACCATCAATCCCGCGATGAATACAGCCAGGATGACAAAAACCAGCATCCCGTAAAGGCCCGATCCCACTCCCCCGAACACCACTTCGCCGAGCTGGATGTTGAGCATGGGCATCAGCCCGCCCAGCGGGGTGAAGGAGTCATGCATGGCGTTGACGGCGCCGCAGGACGCCGAGGTCGTGACCGTGGCATACAAGGCCGAATTGAAAACTCCGAAGCGAACCTCCTTGCCCTCCATGTTGCCGCCGCTGGACTCAGACAGAGCCTGGTAGCGGGAATTGCCTTTGCTTTCGGCCGTCCAGCAGATAGAAAAGCTGGAAAGAAACAAAAACGCCATGGCGCTCCATACCGCCCAGCCGTGCTTTTTGTTCCCGGTCATCAGGCCCAAGTAACGGGTCAAGCCGCAGGGGATCAGGAAAATGGCCAACATCTGGACAAAGTTGGTCAAGGGAGTCGGATTTTCATACGGGTGGGCCGAATTAGCGTTGAAAAAACCGCCGCCGTTGGTACCCAGGACCTTGATTGCTTCCTGCGAGGCTACCGGCCCCTGTGGAATATATTGCACCAATTCCTGGCCGGAGGATCTTTCCAAACAAGATGCTTTCACGTCCGCCCTGAAATTTTGGATGACGCCCTGGGAGAGGAAAAAAATTGTCAATATGAAGGACAGGGGGAGAAGGATGTGAATAGTAATGCGGATAAGGTCGTTCCAGAAATTGCCGATTGTTCTAACACTTTTTCTGACTATTCCCCGCACCAAGGCAGCGGCCACGGCGATGCCCGATGCGGCCGACGCGAAATTCTGAAACGTGAGTCCAACCATTTGCGAGAAATGGGATAACGTACTTTCTCCGGCATAGTTCTGCCAGTTGGTGTTGCTGGCGAAGCTTGCCGCGGTATTAAAAGCTAGGGAGGGCTCCATGGCGGGGAAATGCTGCGGATTCAAAGGCAAGACATGCTGCAGGCGCAGGATGAAGTAGGTCAGCCCCATGCCGACCAGGCTGAAAAAGGCGAGCGTTATCCCGTATTGCTTCCAGCCTTGCTCCTTATCGCTTCCCGGGCCCAGAACCTTGAACAGCCATCTTTCGCAACCACCCAGAACCGGTGAAAAAATCGTCCTCTCTTTTGATTCCAGGACTTTGTACAGATAGGAGCCCATAGGTCTGGTCAGCAAAAGAAGGAAGCCGACGAGCAAGAACAATTGAATCCAGCTTGAAGTTTCCATTGTCTTCCTTGTTAAAATTTCTCGGGTTTGAATATCGAGACGAACAGGTAAACGATCAATGCCAGGGCGACGATGGCGGTTATGAGTTGCATCATTTCGAAACCTTTTCCAGGAATTTCCCAAGGTGCAGGCAGAAAAGCATGAACCCAGCCATCAACATGACAAAGAGAAAATCGAGCATCATGAACCTCCTTTGGCCGGGCTATCGTGCGCATCCAGGCTGAATGTGAATGTCGTGCCTTGGCCTTCGACGCTGCGGAAGGATATCTGGCCATGATGCGCCGTGACAATCTCTTTGGCGATGCTCAGGCCCAATCCGACTCCACTGGACGGGTTCTGCCCCGGGACCTGGAAAAATTTCTCGAAGACCCTTTTTTGGAATTTTTTGGGAATGCCGCAGCCATTGTCCGAAACTGAAAATAGGGCTTTTTCTCCATCCATTTTCGCCGATAACCGCGCCACGCCGCCGACAGGGGAATACTTGATGGCATTGGAGAGGAGATTGGCGAATACATATGAAATCCGTGAACGGTCGGCGCACACATCGGGCAAATCCGCGGGCAGATCGATTTCGAGACGCATGCCCCTGTCCTGGGCTTGGCGGAAAAACGGGCCGCTCGCTTCATCGACCAATTCATACGGCGAGACGGCGGCCAGGCTCAGCCTGACGGTACCGGACTCCAAACGCCGGATGTCCAGGAGATCCTCGACAATGCCGTTCAGCCTTTCGCTTTCATCGCGTGCGGAAACCAGCAGATCGGCCTGCTTGTCGTTCAAGCCGCCGACGTTTTCCTCCAGCAGCAGATGAAGCGCCATGCGGATTGAAGTCAGCGGAGTTTTTATTTGATGGGAGATCGTCGAGAACAGGTCCTTTTTTATTTCATCGTTCTGCATCAACAGCGTCACATCCTCCAGGATGATGATCGACCC
>JAPKZM010000064.1 GCA_026393775.1 Candidatus Aminicenantota bacterium | reverse complement strand
GCTTAGGAGACAGCATGAAAAAAGCAAAAATATTCCTGGCCATCCTGGCGCTGGTGTTGCCCGCACTTTGTGCGAGCGATCCCCTGCAGTATGAGATCTGGGTCAGTCTCGACCCAACGCAAAAGATGCTGCAAGGAAGGGAGACTATCAGCTGGACCAACACCAGCAACGACGTCATTCCCGATTTCTGGTTCCACCTCTACTGGAACGCTTTCAAGAACGAGAAGAGCGCCCTGATGGAAGAGGTCCGCCAGGACGAGCCGTCGGGCACGTTCCACGGCGACACCGCCGTCAAGGACGGCGGCTGGGGCTGGATCGACGTGGAAAAGATCGCCTTCGCCGACGGCACCGACCTGACCGGCACCAAGGAGTTCATGACCCCCGACGAGCCGCTGCACGCCGAAGACCAGACCGTCATGCGCGTCAGGCTGCCAGAACCGCTGCTGCCAGGGGAGACCGTACGGTTGGAATTGGCTTTCAAAGCCCGGGTGCCGAGAACGATCCGCCGCTCGGGCTACTATCACAACGGCTACTTCATCGGCCAGTGGTTTCCCAAGCCCGGCGTCTACCAGGAAGGCAAGGGCTGGAACTGCCACCAGTATCACCTGAACAGCGAATTCTTCGCCGATTTCGCCAGCTTCCGCGTGCACATCACCGTGCCCAGCGAATACGTTGTGGGCGCCGCCGGGAAGGAAACGGCCCGCAGCAGCGACAAGAAGCGCGGCACGACCACCGTCACCTTCGAGCAGGACCGCATCCACGATTTTGCCTGGACCGCCGACCCCGATTACCTCAAGATCGTGCGCGACTTCGTCGCCGACAAAGAGGTCAGCGCTCAGGAATACCGCGAGATCGCCTCGACCCTGAGGCTGCCCGTCGAGGAAGTCAAGCTGCGCGACGTCAAGATGATCCTGCTGATCAACCCCGAACACCGCGGCCAGATTGACCGCCATTTCAAGGCGCTGCGCATGGCCCTGAAGTATTACGGCCTCTGGTACGGGGCCTACCCCTACGAACAGGTCACCCTGGTCGATCCGCCCTTCCGCAGCGGCAGCGGCGGCATGGAATACCAGACCATCTTCACCGCCGGCACCCAGGTCCTTCCCAGCCCGCAGGCCAACGATCCCGAGATGGTGATCGTTCACGAGTTCGGCCACGGCTACTGGTACGGGTTGTCGGCCAGCAACGAGTTCGAGGAGGCCTGGCTGGATGAGGGGATCAACACCTATTCCACTGGCAAAGTCCTGGCCAAGGCCTACGGTCCCGGCAGCGTCCCCCTGGTCCTGGCCGGCATCCCCCTGACCCGCTATAGCGGCCCGTTCAAGTACGCCGACCTGGAATTGGACCGCATGGCGGCCATCCAGGCAGTTAGCTACGATCCGATTGTCACCGCCTCCTGGAAGTTCTACGATCCCATGAGCTATGGCATGAATGTTTACATGAGGGCTGCGACCTGTTTGGACACCCTGGAAAATCTGATCGGCAAGGAAATCATGCTGCGCGTCATGCGCGCTTTCCACACGCGCTTCCGCTTTCGCCACCCCACCAGCCGCGACTTCATCGCCACGGCCAACGAAATCAGCGCCCAAGACCTGAACTGGTTCTTCGACGAATTGTTCTTCGGCACCGCTGAATGGGACTACGCGGTCGACGAGGTCCAATGGCGCGAAATCAAAGCCAGCCGGGGCGTCTTTGACGAGGGAGGCAAGAGAAGCGAGGTCACGGCCCGGGCGGCCCGCGCCCTCGACCAGCGGGAAAAGCAGCCCCGCTACGAGACGCGGGTCCGGATCAGGCGCCTCGGCGAAGCCCGGCCCGGCCCCGGTATCCGGCTCAAGATCGTCACCGCCTTCGAGGACGGTTCCCGGAAAACCGACTATTGGGACGGCCAGGGCAGCTGGGTCGAATTCGCTTTCAGCGGCAACAGCAAGGTCAAGTACGCCCAGGTCGATCCCGACAACGTA
>JAPKZM010000094.1 GCA_026393775.1 Candidatus Aminicenantota bacterium | reverse complement strand
AAAACATCCCCCGGCTCCAGGGCTCCGGCCTGGCGCAGCGAGAGTCGCCCGGGCGCGGCGTCGGCCAGACGGATGTCGAATGAACGGTCCAGGCCGTTTTGTTCCCATACGTTCAGCAACAGCGGCATAGTCAGCCGGTTGCCCGGGAAAACCCTGAAAAAGACGCGTCGCCTTTTTATCCCCATGCTGATGAAATCGGTCCGCGCCACGCCCCCGGGGCGCTCGGTTATTTTTTCCCCTGTTTTTTGCAGATCTCCAGTTTGATGCGCAGCTCCTTTTGCCTGTCCAGTTCCTGCTGCAGTTCCAGCGCGGCTAGCGCTCCCTGAGGAGGTGATTTGACTTTTTTTTCGCTGTCTGACAGTTGTTCCTGCAAATCGGCTTCGCGGAAATTCTCCCCGCGCTCAAAGGCATCGATGATCAGCGTGATCCGGTCGTCATTCACTTCCATAAAGCCTTCGCCGCTGTACAGATAGTGCCGGACTCCGTCCAGGTCGAGGTAGGAAATTTCGCCCGCCTTGAGCAGCGCCAGGTAGGGCAGGTGGTGGGACTTGATGCCGGCTTCACCGAAAAAGACAGGAATGTACAAATCCCTGATCTCGCTGCGCAGCGAAATTTCGCGGAACGAGATAATTTCCAACTCGATGGTATCGGCCATTAAAATCCCATTTTCTTGGCGTTGGCCACGGCATCCTCGATGCCGCCGCACATGTAAAACGCCTGCTCCGGCAGGGCGTCGTGTTGGCCTTCAATCAGTTCCTTGAAGCCGCGAATGGTGGCGGCCAGTTCCACGTATTTCCCTTCCATGCCGGTGAAGGGGGTGGCCACGAACAAAGGTTGCGACAGGAATTTCTGGATTTTCCTGGCCCGGGCCACGATGATCTTGTCCTCGTCCGACAGCTCCTCCATGCCCAGGATGGCGATGATGTCCTGCAGATCCTTGTAGCGCTGCAGCACCTCCTTGACCTTCCGGGCTACCTGGTAATGCTCGCTGCCGATGATCTTCGCGTCGAGGATGCGCGAGAACGAGGCCAGGGGATCGACGGCCGGGAATATGGCCATCTCGGTGAGCTGGCGGGAAAGGTTGGTGGTGGCGTCGAGGTGGGTGAAGGTCGTGGCCGGCGCCGGGTCGGTATAGTCGTCGGCTGGCACGTAGATGGCCTGGACCGAAGTGATTGAACCTTTCTTGGTCGACGTGATCCGCTCCTCCATCTCGCCCATTTCCGATGCCAGGTTCGGCTGGTAGCCGACCGCCGAGGGCATGCGCCCCAGCAGGGCCGAGACCTCCGAGCCGGCCTGGGTGAAACGGAAGATGTTGTCGATGAAAAGCAGCACGTCCTGGTTTTCCTCGTCACGGAAATACTCGGCCACGGTCAACCCCGAAAGGGCCACCCGGAGGCGGGCTCCCGGCGGTTCGGTCATCTGGCCGTAGATCAGGACCGTTTTTTCGATGACTCCCGACTCGATCATTTCCAGCCACAGGTCATTGCCTTCGCGGGTGCGCTCCCCCACCCCGGTGAACACCGAGAACCCGCCGTGCTTTTTGGCAACGTTGTGGATCAGTTCCTGGATGAGGACGGTCTTGCCTACGCCGGCCCCGCCGAAAAGACCGATCTTGCCGCCCTTGAGATAGGGCTCGAGCAGGTCGACCACCTTGATGCCGGTCTCGAACAACTCCCGGCGCGTGTCCTGCTCGTCCAGTGGCGGCGCCGGCCGGTGGATGGGATAGCGTTTCTTCTCGTTGATCGGACCCTTGCCGTCCACCGGCTCGCCGATGACGTTGATCATCCTCCCGAGCACCTCGCGGCCGACGGGAACGGTGATCGGTCCGCCGAGGTCCCGGGCCTTCATGCCGCGCACCAAGCCGTCGGTGGGATGCATGGAGATGGTGCGCACACGGTTCTCGCCCAGGTGGTACTGCACCTCGGTGACGATCTTGATCGGTTGCGGGCTGACGAAGCCCTCGGAAACGATCTCGATGGCGTTGTAGATCTGGGGCAGCTCGCCTTTGGCGAATTCGATGTCCACGACCGGCCCGATGATCTCGATCACCTTGCCGGTATGCGCGGAAACGGTTTTTTCCTTGCTCATGCTCACTCCTATTTGTTCAGGGCTTCGGTGGCGGTGATGATTTCCAGGAGCTCCTTGGTAATGAACGCCTGCCGCATTTTATTCAACAGCAGGGTCAGGGAACGGATCATATCGCTGGCGTTGCGCGTGGCCATGTCCATGGCCACCATGCGCGAGACCTGTTCCGCGGCCATGGACTGAAGCAGGACCTGGTAGACGGCGCCGATGATCAAGCGCGGCAAAAGCGCCAGGAAGATGGTTTCGGCGCCCGGTTCAAAAATGTACTCAGGTTTTCCGTCCGCCACATCCTCTTGGGTCGCATCCGCCGTCTGCCATTGCGGCTCGACCGGCAGCAGCCTGCGGATGGTGAATTGCTGCTTAGAAGCGGAGACGAATTCCTGAAAGGCGAATTCGATCCCCTTGACTTCCTCGCTCAGGTATATCTCCAGCAGTTCGGCCGCCAGCCTTTCGGCATCGCCGAATTGCAGCCTGCTGATCATGCCGTTGTGGGCCGTTTTCACGGCCAGATTGCGCTTGCTGAAATAGCGGCTGGCCTTGGTGCCCACCGTGATCAGCAGGACCGTTTCGCCGCGTTCGACCAGTTCGCGGTAGTACATAGCAGCGGCTGCTGGCGGAGGTCGATCATCGCCCCGGTCTGCCGCAGCAGGGAAGTGATCTTGTCGCGGTGCGGCCGCGACTTTTTCAGTTCGGCGCTGGCCCGGCGCAATTTGGCGGCGGCCACGGTTTTCATGGCCCGGGTGAGCTTCTGGTTGTTCTTGACCGACTTGATGCGCCGGCGCAGGGATATCAGGTTTCCGGCCATCAGGACCTGGCGGTTTTCTTGAACTCCGCGCAGAATTCTTTCAGCACGGACTGCAATTTTTGTTCCAGTTCAGGGGTGAGCGCTTTCTTCTCGTCGAGCACGCGAAAAATATCGCCCCCCCGCGTCTGTACGAAATCCAGCATCTCCGCCTCGAACGGGCGCACGCGGTCGACCGGGCACTCGTCCAGGAAGCCTCGCGTTCCGGCGAAAATGGACACGACCTGCTTTTCGACCGCCATGGGCTTGCCCTCATCCTGCTTGAGCAGCTCGGACAGCCTTTTGCCGCGCTCGAGCTGGGCGATGGTGATCTTGTCCAGGTCGGAACCGAACTGCGTGAAGGCCTCCAGTTCGCGGTATTGGGCCAAATCCATTTTTAAGGAACCGGCCACTTGCTTCATGGC
>JAPKZM010000139.1 GCA_026393775.1 Candidatus Aminicenantota bacterium | reverse complement strand
GTTTACCCATCACCTTCCCCTGCGCGACGTCTTTGCCCGCATGCGGCCGGAAAAAATAGTTGCTTTCGTCCGCCTGGTTAACGATGAACTGCGGCGCCTCTTTGCCCGGGAATTCACTTACCTGTTCAGCGGCTTGAACCCGCACGCCGGCGAAAACGGCCATTTGGGGCATGAGGAAGAAGAGTCGATCGTCCCGGCGCTCAGGGAATTACAAAACGAAATGCCCGTGGCCGGGATATTCCCGCCCGATGTGGTCTTTGCCAAGGCCCGGGCCATGAAAGATGCAGTGGTCATTGCCATGACCCACGACCAGGGGCTCATTCCCTTCAAGCTGCTGCATGCCGGTTCCGGAGTGCAGCTGACCCTGGGGCTGCCGTTCATCCGCACTTCCCCGGTCCATGGCACAGCCTACGATATCGCCGGCAAGGGTATCGCCGATCCGGCCAGCATGCTGGCGGCCCTGCGCCTGGCCGAATCACTCCTGGGATGAAGATCCGGGGCGTTTAACGTCCTTCCCCGCCGCCAGATCGCTGGCGATGTTCTTCTGGATTTCTTTGATCTTTTCTTTGAGTTCACGCAATTCTTCGGCGTATTTTTTTCTCATTTCAACATTGATTTTGCTTTTCTCTGCCTCTAAAATCAGAACTTCATCGGCGAGTTTTTCGCTTTCCAGCTGGAATTGGAGCATGGCCTGTTCCCTTTGCTTGCGCAGTTCAATTGCCGCTTTTTCCCTTACCTGGCGCATCTGACTGAGTTTTTCATTATTGATTGTTCCGACCTCGCTGCGGATACTGTCCTTCAGGTTTTGTATTTTTTTCGAGAATTTTTTCATGTCCCAGTCTCGGGATTCTTTTTTGTCCGGGATGATGGCGAATCTTTTCAATTGGCCGTCCCGGTAGAGCTCGAGCCTTACCGCTTCCTTGTCTTTCAAGGACTTCATGATGTCCATCATGTCGAAGCCGGTTCTGCAGTCGCGGCCGTTGGCCCGAATAATGATGTCGCCGGCTTTGAGGCCGGCTCTTTGCGCGGCCGAGGACTCGCCCAAACGCGAAACGATCAGTCCAAATTCATCCTTGACACCGAATTTTCGGCTCAGTTCGGGGGTCAATTCGATGATTTCGACCCCCAGCTGCCGGGGCCCGCCGAACTTGATAAGATAGTTTTGAATTTTCGGCAGGGCGATTTCCCATCCTGGTGATTCGGAGAGCTCGCTCAACTCGGGCATCGGGGGCAGTTCCGGCCATTCGGGTTCAGCGCTGGTTCCCGGGGGGAAGGGAATTTCACCTTTGCGTTCGCCCAGTTCCATGTCCAAACGCAGCGACTTTCCCGACCGCTTGAGTTGGACGGCAATCTTTTCCCCGGCCAGTTTGTCGTACAGCGCGGCTGAGATGTCCCGGAATGAAGAGATTGCATTCCCGGAAATTTCTTCTATCTGGTCTCCTTTGCGGATTCCCGCTCGTTGAGCCGGGGAATCTTTTTCCACCGCCTGGATCAGGTTAGAATCGCCATGGAAACTGACGCCGAGCCAGCCATAGACAATTTTTCCCGACGTCTTTAGTTTTTCGGCAATGCGCTTGACTCTTTCGATCGGCAGGGCATAGCAGAGGCTGCCGCTCTCATTCTTGGAGCCGCTGACTACGATCATCGCGGAATGGTCCTTGAAGGTGTATTCGGGGGTAAAGGAAAAACCCACGCTGCCGCGGATGATTCCCAGCAGCTCGCCTTTTTTGTTCACCACGGCGCCGCCGGCCGAGCCGGGAGCAACCGGGGCATTCACGATCAATTCCGTTTCCGAACGGCTGCTGATGATCCCCTGATAGATGGCCGGGAAACGGTCGTAGAACAGGCCGATCAAGGCCACCCAGTCACCGACGGCGGCTTGCCTGGCCGGCGGCAATTGCCGCGGCCCTTTTTGGCTAAGGCGCAACAAGGTCAAGCCCGCGCGGTCGTCCTGGCCGGCGATCGCGGCCGCGATCCGGGCGCCGTTGATGTCTTCCACGTAAATCTTTTCAAAAGGGTGGCTGGTGACCAGCGAGGTGGTGATGATCAGGTCGTTTTCCAGGGCAATGCCGGTGGCCACGTATTTTTTGGCGTTCTCGGAAACGACTTTGACCAACGATGGCGAAACCTGGTTCAGCACAACTTTAATTTCGTTTTCAATGGCGTCTATTTTTTCCGCAGCGGCAGCCGAAAGGACGGTCCATAAAAGCAGCAACAGAAGGAATAATGCTTTTTTCATGTTTTTCTCCTAAATTTGGTTGATGGCAATATCGTTACTTTTCGGTTTTTTCTTAAGGGAAACCGGTTCAATGGAATAGCGGGTGTGACTGTCAAAAGTCGAGAAAAACAGGTCATCGCGCAAGGGGATTTCTTCCTTTTGAATGACCGGCGTGTCGGTGTTGGTCCGCAAAATGGGACGAACGGCCGGGCGGAATATCTGCAGCAACGAGAACAACAGCAATAGGCTGCCCATGACCGTCGCGCCGTAGCCGATTTTTCTCAATCTTTTCTTTTTCCTGATTTTGAAAAAAACCTGCTCTTCAAAATCAGCTCCAGGCTGCAGTATGTCACGGGATTGAAAAATGTCTTGCCAATCAGACATGGGTTGCTCCTTCGGGATCGAGATATTGTCTCTTTAGGTGCTCTTTTCCCCGGAAGACCAATGATTTGACCGTGCCTACCGGCTTATCCAATATCTGGGCGATTTCGGAAAATGAAAAATTGTCCATCTCTTTCATCACCAGCGGCACCCGCCATTTTTCTGGAATGCGGGTGACCAGCTGGGCCAGGATCATCCGTCCCTCTAAATCGGGGTCCTGGGAGGCCTGGCGGGGATTGACATTGGCCAGGGACAATATCTTTTTTAGTTTTTTCTTGCGGAATTCGCTGCGCGCCAGATTGGTGGCGATGGTGTATATCCAGGCTTTCAAAACCTGCGCGTGATCGGTTTTCAGGGTGTGGGCCTTGAAATATACCTTGACAAAGGTGTCTTGGGTCAGTTCTTCGGCCAGCTGCCGGTTTCCCAGCAGCAGGTTCAGGTAATTGTATATCGGTTTTTTATACATGGTCATCAATTCTTTCAAGGCAGTTTCATTCCCGGCTTTCAGCAGTTTGATCAGATCATCCATGACTAGTCCATAAGATGCTTATTTTGGCCTAAAAGTTGCAAGCACGGTCGACTTTTTTGCACGCTGGCCAAAATATGAAAAAAACCGCAATTTTCCTTTACGTATGGCTTGAAATAGTTTCTTCCGCTCTTCCGGCTCTAAAACCCTTTCCATCTCCCCTCCAGACGGAGAGATAGGTAATGAGAGAGATATGCAACAATTATAATGCAAGTTTTTCAAAAAACAACTTTTCCCCATGTCCGCTTCCGGGAATCGGTATCCTCACATTTTATCAGGAACGCTGATGCCCATTATTTGCAGGAGTTTTTCCATCTTGTTTTTGAAGAGCGAGATCAAGGTCAGGCGCAAATCTTTGACCAGAGGGTCCTTTTCGGCGAGAACCGGGAAGAGGTGGTAGTAGTGATTGAATTTCTGGCACAAGCCGTACGCATAGGCGGCCAGGGAGGAAAGCTCGTGGTTGGCCAGGGCGTACTCGACCTGTGGTTGCAGGAGCGAAAGGTTCAAGATGATTTCCCAGTAAAGCTCTCGTTCCGCCTTTTCGAGGCGCGCTAGGCAACCGGGTTCATTTAACGCCCCCAGTCCGGCGGCGGCGGCCTTTTTAAGAATACTGTTCAGCCTGACCAGGGTGTATTGCAGATAAGGGCCGCTGTCGCCTTCGAAGTTCAGGGCTTCCTTGAAATCGAAGGCGATCACGGAGTTGAGGTTGAACTTGACCATGAAATAGCGCAGAGCGGCCACGGCGATGGCCCTGGCGATCGGTTCCGCCTCGTCCGGGCTCAGGCCGGGATTGCGGGATTTGATTTCGAGTCTCGATTTCGCGATCAATTGGTCGATCAGATCGTCGGCCTTAACGGCGCGGCCCTTGCGCCCCGATACTTCGACGTATGGCTTGTTTTCCTCTTCCGGCGTCAAATTCAAGCCCATTTCGCGGACGCAGCCTGGGGTCATGGCCACCATTTCGTAGGAAAAATGGATAAAATTGCGGCTCTGTTCGACGTGACCCAGCTGGAGCAGGACCTGGGCTATCAGGTTCTGCAGGTAGGATTGGCGGACATCGATGACATTGAATACCTTGCCCGCCTGGCCGAACCTTGACGTCGGCGTACCGGGTTCGCCGGCGGTCATGTAAATTGGATGGTTGTCGGGATAGGTGAAGAAAGGCCGGTAATGAAAATCGCGGGGCAGCAAGCCGAATTTCCACAGGTTGTAGGCGATATCCTTGCCGACATAGGTGATGGTCTGGTTTGAGCGGACGATGATCTTTTCGATGTTTTCCTGCTCGTAGCGAATGACCAGGCAGCCTTGTTTTTCCGGGTCCTGGGACAAAGTCATCACCCGGCGGGAAGTCAGTTCGGCCGCAGCCGCTTTGAAAAAATCCAGGCCGATGACATCGCTTTCGCGGGCCAGTAAATCGTACTGGATATCGAGCCGGGCCATGGTGCGGATGTGATCCAGCAGGACCTGTTGCGCGATGTACAGGCAGGCCTCGTATTCGGGATTGATCTTTTCCTCTATTTTTTTGTGCACTTCCCGTCGTGCGGCGGCCAGTTTTTCGTCGGTGGCGAATGCCTGGTTCACCTCGGCATAAAGGTTCCAGAGATAGGAAGCCAAGTCGCTGATTTCCTTGATGGCGGCCAGGTCTTTTTTCTGGTAATAGAGCAAACCCCAGACCACGTCGGCGATCTGGATGCCCGTATCGTCGATGTAATTCTGGACTTCCACCTCGTGGCCCAGGAAGCGGCAGCAGCGGGCCAGGATATCGCCCAGGCAGGAGTTGCGCAGGTGGCCGATATGGGCCGCCTTGTTAGGGTTGATGCTGGTGTGCTCGACGACGATTTTTTCAGGCTTGGCCGGCATTGGCCGCATCCGGTTTTGCCATTGATAGTGGAGAAACGGATCACGGCGCAGAAAAAAATTAATGAAGCCGCCGCCGGCGACCTGGATGCTTTCAATTTCCGCCAGCCGGTTTTGCAGTTTTCCGGCCATGGCGTTGGCCAGCAGGAGCGGCTTTATTTTTATCTTTTTGGCAAGGACAAAGGCCAGGTTGGTCGAAAGATCGCCGAATTTCCGTTCCCCCGGCAGGGAGAAAACTAGGTCGGCGTCGGTAATCTCGTAGTCGTTTTTCAAAATGGCCAGGGCCTGCTTTTTGACGTTTTCCTGCAGGAATTTCATGAGGCGTTTTCCAGGTGCGAAGTGCTGTTCCAGAAATCGACCACCGCCCATTGCTGCAGGGAGTTTTCCAGTAGTAGCAGCCGGGAAAGGGCGGCGTTGCCGGTTCTGAAGTGCCTGGCGGCAGCCGGGCTCAGGTCGAGTAAGTTGGCCAGGATGGCCCGGTTAACCGAGGCGTGGCCAGCAATGAGGATATGCCTGCCGCCGTCCGCCAGGATCCGCTCAAGCCCTGTCCGCGTACGCGCACAGACGCTGGTGAAGCTCTCGCCCCCCGGGATCGGAAAATCTGGGTCGCTGATCCAGCGCCGATGAACTTCGGGAAATTGCTCGCGCGCCTGGGTGTAGTTCAGCCCCTCCCATTCTCCCAGATCGATCTCGCTGAACTCGGGAACCAGGGTCAGGGGCAAGTCGTGGAAACCATTGATGATGGTCGCCGTTTCCACGGCCCGCTGCAGCGGCGACGAAAACATGGCATCGATGACCGTTCCCTTCAGCCTAGCGGCCAGGCGGGCGGCTTCGTTGCGCCCTCTTTGGTTCAGGGGATTGTCGATCAACCCCTGCAGATGGTCGGTTTCGTTGAAGGTAGTGGTCCCGTGGCGGACCAGCAGAATCGTTTTTCTTAGATGATCCATCAGCGCGATTATATAACAGCCGGCGCGGCCGGTCAAACAGGGGAAAGCTTGCTACGGCTCTGCCAGGCTAGTTTTTCGGAAACGGCGTCAATTGAGAATAGCCTTTTCCTTTTCCATCAGCGTGGCATAGACTTCGGCTG
>JAPKZM010000044.1 GCA_026393775.1 Candidatus Aminicenantota bacterium | reverse complement strand
AATGCCGGAATCATTTATAGCACATTTCGGCATGGAACGATACATACGATTTCTCCCAAAAAAATTAAAATTAGTGGCACCACTTTCCTTTGGTTAATTGGAAAAAATTGTGACATACTTTACCAAAATGATTTGTCAATGTTTGTGCTATCAATGGCTTGTGGTGAAAGGCGGCGCGGCGGTTTTTTTTACGGCGACGAGACGGGATGAGACGCCAGCAGCGAAAGCCCTTACTCCTGAAACAAACGCTTCGCCGCCCTCAGCCGGCGGCGTTGGGGTCCTTTTCACTTTTCGTTGCTGATCCAGGCCGGTCTGGACGATGGCGAAAGCTCAGCCGCGATCCGCCGACGGAGTCAATTCGGCAGGTTCATCCGGTGCAGCAGATCCCGGAAGCGGGGGTCGGACCTCAGCCCGTCAAACCGCCGGTCGCATTTGATGTAAACCAGAAAGCCTGACCGTTCATCCAAGGCTTTAGATAGCCATTCAAAGGCCTGATTTTTTTCTCCAAGGCCAATATAGACGGCGGCGATATCGTAGGCTGAAACGTAGATTCGTTTGGACTTCTCCAAGGATTTCTCCTCCAAGAGTTTCTCCAAAATTTCTTGCGCTTCTTTCTTTTTGCCGGCGATCCCGTAGGCGTGACCAAGGTTGGCCAGGGGAAGAAAGTTATCCTTCCAATTGTCGGCGGCGTTTTGGAACTCGACAATGGCCTCTTTGATCAAGGATTTCTGTTCATAGGCCATTCCCAAAGTGACATGGGCCCACGAAACGTCGGATCCGGCCAGTATGTCCTTGCGCGCAAGCTCAATCGCCTCATCATAATCCGCCGTGCTGAAGCAGTGCCAGCCGGAGCATAAATGGTTGGGATTGGCAAAAGGATCGAGCGCCGAGGCGAGCTTGACCTCGGCCAGCGACTCTTCCGTTCTGTCCTGGGCCATCAGGAGATGCGCATAGAGATGGTGGATCATGGCGAGGCTGGGGTTGAGATCGAGGGCTCGTTTGAATTCTTTCTCAGCCTCGGTCCAATCCAGATCATATTGGAGCCAGGCCACAGCCAGATAGCCGTGGGCCTCTCCGAGAGTATCATCCTTCTCCAGCGCTTTTAGCGCGGCTTGTTTCATTGCTAAAAAAGCCTCTCGAGGCGGAACGTCACCCAATAGACCACTATAGAAATGACTTTTTGCGATCTCGGTGTAGGCCAGAGCAAAATCCGGGTCGAGCTTGATGGCTTGATTGAAATATCCAGTATCGCCTGAATAAACCCCCTTGAGATAGGCGTCGAGGGCCTGGGGATTCACGGTCCTTCTCTTGGCCAACCGGAACCTCTCCTCCTCCCTGAGCCTGATGCCGATTTGCCTGGTGATATCCTGGGCAATTTCGCTCTGGAGAGCCAGAAAATCGCCGATGTCGCGATCGTAACTCTTAACCCAGAGCTGCCGGTCTTCGGCCGGATGAATCAGCTTGGCTGTGATCCGCACTTTTTCCCCCGCCCTCAAGACGGAACCTTCGACCACCATGTCGGCCTTCAGCTCTTCGGCGATCTGAGGCAGAGATTTTTCCGTCTTTTTATACTGCATGACAGAAGTGCGGGATTTCACCTGCAGGGCGCTGATCTGTCCCAATTCAGTGATGAGAGCATCAGTTATTCCATCGGCAAAATATTCTTGCTCGGGGTCGCCTGAGAGATTTTCGAGTGGCAAAACGGCGAGCGATATGACCTGTTCATTCTTTCCCTTGAACAGAGGCAGTGCAAGAAGAAGAAGGACGGCCAGGACAGCAACTGCTCCGCCATAAATCAACATGCGTTTTCTGCCCCGCAAAATTGGCTTTGGGACAATGACTTCTGTACCGGTTTGACTCATCACCCTCCGCAGGTCGACAATGAGCTCGTCTGCATGCTGGTACCGATCGTTTGCATTCTTTTCAAGACACTTTTTGACTATGGCATCGAGCGCGATCGGTATCCCGCTGCGCATGGCCGTGAGCGGCTGGGGGCTTTCATTCAAGATCGAATAGACGACGGCTTGCTGATATTCGCTCCTGAACGGCATTTGCCCTGCAATCATTTCATACAGCACCACACCCAGCGACCAAATGTCGGTTCGCTGATCAACCTTCTCGCCCCTGGCCTGCTCAGGGGACATATAGGGCACGGTTCCCAAAGAAGAGCCGGTCTTCGTCAGCTTGGACATTTCACGGCTGTGCGCTATACCAAAGTCCATGATCACGGCACGCCCTTTGTCTGTTACCATAATGTTGCTGCTCTTGACATCCCGGTGAACGATGCCCTTCTCGTGCGCAGCTTGTAATCCTTCTGCCGCCTGAATGGCAACAGCCACGGCATCGTCAACCTTAAGGGGGCCTTTTTCGATCTTTTTGTTGAGTGGAGTGCCTTCATAGATCGCCATGGCAATGAAGACCTGTCCATCTGGGGTTTCATCAATCTCGTGAACGTTGCAGATATTCGGATGGTCAAGAGCGGATGCGGCCTTCGCTTCGTGAATGAAACGCGTCTTCTCAGCTTCAGTCGGAGTGCTTTTCTGGGGCAGGAACTTCAGCGCGACGAGGCGGTCGAGCTTCAGGTCTTGGGCTTTATAGACGACGCCCATACCGCCCTCGCCAAGTTTGTCAATAATCTTATAGTGGGATATTATCTGGCCGATCATGTCTGAACCTCCCTTTTGAAAAGAACTACGAGTGCATAGGGCAACCGGATTTCCTGCCGTTGTCAGCCGGCGGCGTTGGGGTCCTTGAGGATGAGGATGTTCTGGTCGGGGTCCTCGTTCAGGTACTTGACCTGGACCTTGGCTCCCACTTCGAGCTTCAAGCGGATGGCCAGGTCGGAGCTGACGTTGTTCTTGCGCCCCACCCGCTCCGTGCCGCTGCCGTCGCGGAACTTGAACTCGACGATGGAGTAGATCGGCTTGTTGTTGACCAGCAGGCCGTAGTTCTTGTCGAAAAAGGTGACGGTCGCTTCCGTCGGCACGCCCATGGCGAATATCTTCTCGGCCAGGGCCTTGTTTTTTTTAGCCTTGACGCGGCCGCTGACGAACATGATCGCGCCTATGACCATGAAGATCAGGCCCAGGCCGCCGAAAACGAACATGTTGATGCTCGCCGCCCCGAACTGCAATTTCCCGGCGAACAGACCGCCGACCAGGGCGATGCCGCCGCCGACCAGGAAGAATATCAAGCCGAACAGAAACAGAAAACCGCCAATCAAAATACCCATGCTGTTTTCTCCTTGCCTTTGATTCGGTCGCAAAAATAATCGCTTTTCATCATGTTAATCGCCAACGAATAACAATGACGTTACGTGCATCATTTTTTATTTTTTGGTGGCGAAATAATTCAAGATGCGTTTGAAAAGTTTTTCGGAGCTCTTTTTGCCCGCCCCGGCATCAACGGCCGGGTTCTTCTCGCTGAAGAGCTTCAGTTCATCCTGGCGCCGGGTGATCACGGCAGACAATTTCATGGCCAGCTCTTCGTTCATGTCGATGATCTGCTTGAAGCGGGCCGCTGAAACCATGATGATGACGCTTTCCCGGTCGGCGACCACCGTGGCGCCTATCTTTTCCCCGGTAACCAGTGAGATCTCACCGAAAAAATCGCCCGCTTCCAGCCGGGCGACCACCCGGCCCTCCTTGACCACGTTGACGGATCCGGAATAGACATGGGAAAAAAACTCGCTATCCTCGCCTTCGCGAATGATGGTTTCGCCGCTGCCGAAAACCTTGCAGTCGACGTCGGCCAGGAGCTTCAAAAACTCCTTTTCGTCGATAGTGCGCAGGATGTCGTTGTCCTTCAGCGCGTCGACCAAAACCTGGCGGGGAATCGCTTCGGTTTTGTTCTGGTGCCGGACCAGTTCCCGGACCGGGTAGGGAATCTGGATGTTCTGGCGCTTGAAGGCGTACCAGATGCGGCGCCGGACTTCGGCGGCGATGGCGTTATGCTGGGAGTAATCACGGACCCAGAACTTGACCTCGTAGTCCAGGGAAAAATCGCCGAAATTCTTCAGCTGCACGACGGGCGCGGGTTCGCGGCAGATGTCGGCCAGCGAGGCCAAGACCCGTTGAATCGCCTCGTCGACCCGGTCGGGGCTGTCCTGGTAACCGGCCCCGACCTTGATCTTCAAGGCCACCGGCTGGCGCTCCGAGCCGTAGATCAGGACCTCGGCCTTCGACGCCGACTGGTTGGGGATGACGATCAGTTCCTGGTCGATGGTCCTGATCTTGAACGAACGCCAGCCGAACTGCTCCACCCGGCCTTCCCATTCGTTGATCCGCACCCAGTCGCTCAGCTTGAATGAATCCTCAAAATTCAGGATGATCCCCGAAAAGAGGTTGCCGAGGATGTCCTGCAGGGCGAAGCCGACAACCACGGTGAATACCGCCGACGAAGCCAGCAGCACGGTGATCTTGATTTTCAGGTAATAATTCAGGATCAGCAGGAGGCCGACCAGGTAGAGGATGAAGACCAGCACGTCCTTGACCAGCTTGGGATACCGGATCCCCTGTTTTTTCAGCAGCAGGAAATCGAAGATGAAGTAGGCCAGGGTCTTGATGGCGAAAACCAGCAGGAAAAACCAGACCAGCAGCCAGAGGATGAAAAGCAGGCGCTGGGAATAAAAGACCTTCTTTAACCAATGGCTGCTGAACATGGCGATGGCCGCGGTCAGGAAAAAGAGCAGCAGCAGCTGCAGGGATGTTTCCCGGAATAGGCCTTGAGGGCGATTTTTCCCGCTCAGTAAAAAAAGAACCAGCAGCAGCCCAACGCAGAGCGCGGGCAGCGCGATCAGCCAGTCCATGGCTTCAACCTCCAGCCGGCCTTGCCGGCGATATCATGATCCGATTTTTATTGCGCGACCGGTTCCGCGGGCGCGGGCGGAGGCATCATGTTCTTGGCCTTGTCCTTGGCCTTGTCGCTCAGTTTGTTCATCAGCTCCTCGGGCAGGGAAAAGGCCAGTTTGATGGCGTCCGCGCTCGCGCTCAACTGGATGCCGTTGAGCAGCTGCCCCAATTCCGGCTCCTTGGCCGAACCCATCGCGCCCAGGGCTTTCAACCCATTGAGCATGTCGACGACCTGCTTGTTTCCCTCCGGGTTATTGGAGAGCAGCTGGAATTCTCCGGAAAAAATCTTGCCCTTGTAATCCAGGTAGCCGATGAACGCCTCGGCCTTGCTCAAGTCGACCGGCATCATGCCGCCGGCCGGAGCGTTTTTGTACTTGTCGGGAATGTTGCCGATGACCAGCCAGAGCATGGTGTCCTTTTTCAGCTTGTCCACGTATTTCATCATGGCACCATTCTTGAAAATGCTGGCGCCGCTGCCCTGGGCCAGGTCGACGGCCAGTTTGACCTGGGCCTCGGTCCCGATAATGATGTTGTAGGCATTCAGAAATACCAATCGGGCTTCTTTCTGGGAGCCCTCTTGGCTCAAGGTACGAAGGCCATCTTTGACGCTTTCCTCCCCTTTCAGGGTGTAGAGCCCCAGGCCGCGATAATTCTCCTCGGCGACGATGACATTGTTCTGGCGCAGCAGCCCCAGTACTTTTTCCTTGTCGTACTTCAAGTTGACGAAACCCACCACGCGCGGTGCTTCGCCGCCCAGCTCGCCGTAGATGCCGGCCGTCACCGAATAGACGTCCTTCTTGAGGTCGATGCCTGTCTTTTGCACGAATTCCGGGTAGTTGGCGAATACTTTCCCCGGCCCGCCTTCCTTCTTCCAGTCGTCCTTGAGCATCTTGTCGAAAAGGGCCAGGTCGGAAAACTTAAGGAAATCAAAACTCAGGACCATGCTCGCCCCGTCCGGCACCATGGCCAGGGCGCCTTCGTTGCTCAGCCGCCCGGGGGTCTTTTTCTTGCAGGCCGGCATGACCAGCAGCGTCGCCAAAACCAAAGTCAACACTACCATTTTCTTGTTCATGATTATCTCCTTATACGGTTCGGACTTATGCCCATCAACAGGAAATATAGCACAGAACAAAACAAATTGGAACCGGCAAAGGGGGTGCAAGAACTTTTGCCTTGTCTTTCACGTATAGTCGTTGAAGCCATGAAAGAGATCATTCAACTGGAAAACATCAGTTTCAGCTACGGCCGCGTCCAGGCCATCCGCGACCTGTCCCTCAATCTGCCGGCAGGAATTTTCGGCTTGCTCGGCCCCAACGGCGCCGGTAAAACCACGCTGCTGAAACTGCTGCTCGGTTTTCTGGTCCCGACCGCGGGCAAGGGAGAAATCATGGGCTACGCGCTGTCCGAAAAGCGCAAGTCCCTGCGCCGCGGCATCGGCTACATGCCGGAAAGCGAATGCTCCATTCCGGGCATGGACGCGGTGTCACTGACCGCCTACCTGGGCGAGCTCAGCGGCATGCCCCGCCAGGAAGCCATGAAAAGGGCCCACGACGTCCTGTATTACGTCGGCCTGGATGAATCCCGCTACCGCCTGGTGGACACCTACTCCACCGGCATGAAGCAGCGGCTGAAGCTGGCCCAGGCGCTGGTCCACGACCCGAAACTGCTGCTGCTCGACGAACCGACATCGGGTATGGATCCCGCCGGCCGCAAGGAGATGCTGGAACTGATCCAGGACATCGCCAAGAAAGAGAGCATGAACATCATCATCTCATCGCACCTGCTGCCCGACATCGAAAGCACTTGCCGGCAGGTGGTCATCATGAACAAGGGACGGATCGCGGCCGAGGAATCGATCGCCGACCTGAAAAAAGACAATTTCCGTCTTTTTGAGATCAAGCTGGTCGGCGAACAGGCGCCATTCTTCAAACGGTTGCAGGCCCTGCGCTGCCAGGTGCAGGAGAACGAGAAGTCGATGTTCAAAATACTGCTGCCCGCGGAGATCTTGCCGACGGCGCTCTTCGACGCGGCCTACGAAACCGGCGTGCAGATCCGCCACTTCCGGCAAAGCAAGACCACGCTGGAAGACGCATTCATGAACGTGATCAGGGAATCCGATGGACATTAGGGAAAAAGGCTACAGCCACTGGCAGGGGGAATTGAAAGCGTCCCGCAGCAATTGGCTGCCTATCTTTTTTAATGGCATTAAAACTGTTTTTAAAAAAAAGTTCGCCAAGGTCATCTTTGCGTTCAGCGGCTCTACGTTTATTATTTTTCTGCTGGCCGTTTATGTATCCACCAAGCCCGAATTGAAAATCCTCAGCGAGCTCGTCCGCCTGCTCAAGAGCGACGCCGATCTTTTCAAGACATTTTACAGCAACGGTTTTCTAACCTTCATGCTGGTGATATTAAGCATCTTCAGCGGCGCCGACCTGATCTCCAGCGATTTGAAATTCAAGGCCTTCCCACTTTATTTCGCCCGGCCCCTGTCGCGCAGCGATTACCTGCTGGGAAAATTTTCCGTCATCCTGTTCTACCTCCTGCTGTTCACCCTGGTGCCGGGGATCCTGCTGCTGCTGTTCAAGATGATATTCACCGGCAGCCTGGCCGTTTCGCCCCTGCTGCTGTTGGCCATCCTGGTGTTCCCGCTGCTGGAGTGCGTGTTCCTGGCCGCACTGACCCTGGCCCTTTCCATTCTCAGCCCCAACACGAAATTCATCCAGATCGCCATATTCCTGGTCTACATGTTTTCCAACAACCTGGCGCAAATCCTGAAAGCCATCTTCAAGAGCGATTGGTTTTTCCTCATCTCCCTGCAAAGCAATATCGAGCAATTGGCAAGCTTTCTTTTCGGGCTTCAGCCGAAATACGATTACCCATCCTGGCTGGCGCTCCTGCCGCCCATTGCCGTTTCGCTGCTGGCCTTGTGGCTGCTCAGCTGGCGCATTAAAAAAGCGGAGGCCCGCTCATGACCGCCGTGCTCCGGGCCGAAAAACTGTCCAAGTGGTACGGCAACATCCTGGGCATCAGCGACATCAACCTGGAGATCGGCCCGGGCATCACCGGCCTGCTCGGGCCCAACGGCGCAGGCAAATCGACGTTCTTGAAGATCGCCGCCGGCCAGCTCAAGCCGAAAATCGGCAGCCTGCAGATATTCGGGGAAAATGTTTTCGCCAACCATCGGCTGTTCCAGCGCATCGGTTTCTGCCCCGAGCACGACAGCGCCTACATGGAAATGAGCGGCTGGCGATTCATCATGCTGCTGGCCCGGCTGCACGGCTTCGCAGCCGAAGCGGCGGCAGCAATGAGCGAGAAGGCCCTGGCCACGGTAGGCCTGCTCGATAGCAAGGACCGGACGATCAAGGGCTACAGCTTCGGCATGCGCCAGCGCCTGCGCCTGGCATCGAGCATTCTCCATGAACCCGAGCTGCTGATGCTCGACGAGCCTTTGCGCGGCATCGACCCGCTCTGGCGCATCAAGATCATCCAGCTGATCAAGGAATATGAAAAACAAGGAAAAACGGTGATCGTCTCGTCGCACATCCTGCCCGAGATCGAAGCCATGACCAACGAGATCGTTTTGATCCACCAGGGCAAGATCTTCGCCAAGGGCGATATCCAGCGCATCCGCGGCCTGATCGACAGCCATCCCCACCAGATCTCCATCCATTGCCCGGACCCGCGCCGCCTGGCGGCGAAACTCGTCGACAACGAATATGTGCTCAGCCTGGATTTCCCGGTTCAGGAACGCGGCCTGACCGTCAAGACCAATCAGCGGGACCATTTCTTCAACGCCCTGATGCGCCTGATCGCGGTAGATAAAATAGCCGTGGAAGAGATCACCTCACCCGACGACAATCTGCAGGCGGTATTCGATTACCTGATCGGGAAATAGCCATGAAAAACCTAAACGCCATCCCCATTATCTTCGCCAGCTTTTTCAGGTCGGGGCTCAAGGCCACACGCACCCGGGTGTTTATGCTGCTCGGCCTGGCCCCGGTGCTGCTGATGTTCATCGTGCGCTTGGTCGATGCGGGCAGCGCCCCGGATTTTTTTTCCAAGGTCATGCTGTCGCTGTATTTCCAGCTGCTCATCCCGGTGCTGGCCCTGTTTTTCGGCACCACCATTGTCAACGAGGAATTGGACAACAAAACCCTGGTCTATCTGACCACTGCGCCGGTACCGCGCCGGGCCGTCATCCTGGGGAAATACCTGGCCGCTTCCCTGCTGCTGCTGCTGATCGTCGGCTGCGGCTTTTTGCTGTCTTTTTTGGCGGCCGCCGCCAACCGCCTTGGCCAGGCCGCGGCCTGGGAAGAACTGGGGGTTTTCCTGGGCACCTCCCTGTTGGCCCTTTTCTGCTACAGCGCCTTGTTCACCCTGGCCGGCACCTTCATGAAGAAGTCGATCCTCATCGGCCTGTTCTTTGTTTTCGGCTGGGAGAGCGTAGTGCAGTATTTCCCCGGCGTCACCCAGAAATTCACCATCATCCACTGGATCAAGTCGCTGCTGCCGGTCCAGGCCGACCAGGGAGGGTTCCTCATCTTTCAGCTGCAGCCCTCGCCGGCCCTGGAGTCGGTGCTCGTGCTCCTCATCGCCGGCTTGATTTTCCTGGCCGCAGCCGTCTTCATTTTCGAGCGCAAGGAATACATCCTCTCCGACAACGCCTGAAACAATCAGGAATACTTTAATCCTGTCAAATTATTTCCCCCTGCTGTATAATCCTCATTTGAGAGAAGGTAAATGCTCAACGACATCATCGAAAATTACTTGAAGGACATTCACCGGGTTCACTCCCGCGGCGACGCCCGCGAAGAGAGCTACTATTCAGCCATTGAGAGACTTGTACAGGACATTGCCGTTGTCCTGAAAATCAAATCGGCTTATGTGACCACCCTGCCGCGCAAGACCGAGGGCGGCAATCCCGATTTCCGCATTTGGGATGGCAAGATGAAGATCACCGGCTACATCGAAACCAAAAAACCCACGGTGGATCTCGATGATATTGAAAACAGCGAACAAATAAAACGCTATCGGGCCACTTTCCCCAATTTCATTCTGACCAATTTTCTGGAATTCCGCTCATACCACAATGGCGAAGCGATCGGCCGAACCTTTATTGGTCGCCAGCACACCTTGGTCAAACTGGGTGCGAAACCGGTCGCGGAAAACGCCGAGGAATTGAAAAACATTTTCGAACGCTTCTTTTCTTATTCTTTCCCCCGCAACCTCAATGCCAAGCGGCTGGCCCAGGAACTGGCCAAGCGCACCCGTTTTTTACGCGACCAGGTTCTGGCCGCGGAGCTGAAAGCCGGGGACGAGAACGGCCGCAACCAGATACTCAGTTTCTACGAAGCCTTTAAGACCTACTTGATCGGCGGACTTTCCGAGAACGAGTTCAACGACCTTTACGCCCAGACCATCACCTACGGGCTGTTTGCCGCCCGTATCCGCGCCCGAGATGGCGAATTCAATCGCCGTTCCGCCATCGAATACATCCCGCGCACAGTCGGCATCCTGCACGACGTTTTCCAGTTCATCTCCCTCGGCCAACCGCCGGTCCAGCTAGAATGGATCATCGACGACATCGCCGAAGTGCTGGCCTCGGTCGACGTCAGCGTGATCCTCGACGAATTTTACCAGTTAGGTAAAGGTGAAGATCCCATTCTCCACTTCTATGAAACGTTCTTGAGCGAGTACGATCCCAAAACCCGCGAAAAGCGCGGTGTTTATTACACGCCCACGGCGGTGGTTTCTTTCATCGTTCGTTCGCTTGACAGCGTGTTGAAGGAGAAATTCGCCCGCGCCGACGGCCTGGCCGACCGCTCGGTAAAAGTGCTCGATCCGGCCGCCGGCACACTAACCTTCATCGCCGCGGCCTGTCGCCTGGCCTTCAAAAACTATACAGCGCAATACGGACTTGGCACGGCCTCCGACTTTGTCCGCTCGCACCTGCTGAAAAACTTCTATGCCTTCGAACTGATGATGGCACCTTATGCTATAGGTCATTTAAAGATGTCTTATATCCTGGAAGAGATGGGCTATCGCCTCGATGCCAAGCATGAGCGCTTCCCGCTTTATTTGACCAACACCCTGGAGATGGAGGAGATCGGGCAGAGCAACCTGCCGGGCATCGCCACCCTGGCCGAGGAGTCGCGCCAAGCCGGAAAAATAAAGAAGGAAACTCCGATCCTGGTCATCCTCGGCAATCCGCCGTACTCTGGGCACTCAGCCAATCTAAGTGAAAGAATTATCAAGGTTGAGAAAAATAAAAAACTGGTAAATAAAAAAATAAAGACTTGGATCGGCGAGCAAATCGACACATACAAGTATGTTGATGGAAAACCTCTGGGAGAAAGAAACCCCAAATGGCTGCAGGACGATTACGTCAAGTTCATCCGCTTTGCCCAGCACAAAATTGACCAAAACGGTGAAGGCGTGGTCGGCATGATCACCAATCACGGCTACCTCGATAACCCGACCTTCCGTGGCATGCGCCGTTCATTGATGAATAGTTTCAATGAGATTTACATATTGGACTTGCACGGCAACACCTTGAAAAAAGAAAAATGTCCCGACGGTTCCAAGGACGAAAACGTTTTTGACATTATGCAGGGGGTGGCTATCGCCCTGTTCATTAAAAAACGCGGTGAACAGGAATGCAAAATCCATCATGCCGACATGTGGGGTTTGCGGGAAGATAAGTATGAGAGGCTTGAGCAAGAAGATTTCGCCTCACTAAAATGGAAAAAGATTAATCCCAAGTCTGATTCCTATTTTTTTATTGAGAGAGATGAAACCCAATTTGCAGCTTACGAAAAATTTTTCAAGATTACCGATATTTTTCCGATCAATAGTGTTGGAATAGTAACATCAAGGGATGAATTTGTCATTGATTCAAACAAACAGTCTCTTCGCCAAAGAATTGAAATTCTTCTTAATGAAAACAATCCAGATGAAATGATTGCTCAAACTTTTCATTTGAAAGATAAACCTAAC
>JAPKZM010000154.1 GCA_026393775.1 Candidatus Aminicenantota bacterium | reverse complement strand
TGCACACGCGCATCACCATCTGGCCGCCAGGGGTGTCGATGGTGAACTTGACCCGGTCGGGATAGGCGATGAGCATTTCCACCGGCAGGGTCATCCCCTGGGTGACCATGTCGCCCTTGCTCAGGGTGGACTTGACCGCTTTTATCTTTTCACTGCCGCCCATGGCCTGGATCGCCTTCTCCAGGACCGTTTTCCCCTGGGCCAGACTCTCAGCACTGGCCGCCGGTCCGGCCTCGGTTTTCGGCACCGGGATGGCGATGTCGATGTCGCGCACGGTACCTAGAGTGGAAAGGGGCTGGTCGAAGTCGGCCTGCTTGCCGACCACCAGAATCTGCAGCTGCTCGGGCTTCAGCCATTTCCGCGCCGCCTGCAGGATGTCGGCTTTGCCGACCGACTCAATCTTTTTGAAAAGCTGCTGGGCGAAATCGAGGGGGTAGCCATAGTATGCATAGGTCAGCATGCGGTTGATCACCTGGGCTTTGCTCTCGAACAAAAAGGCGTAGGAATTGAGGAACTGGTCCTTGGCCCGGTTCAGTTCTTCATCGCTGACTTCCTGCTCGCTGATGCGCTTGATCTCTTTCAGCATCAGGGTAATGGCTTTGACCGTCGACTCCGATTTGGTCTGGGCGCCGGCCGAGAAGACCCCGGGGGTGCGGAAGCCGGCTCCGTAGTCGCCCCAGACGGAATAGGCAAGCCCCTCATTGGTGCGCACGGTCTTGAACATGCGGTCAAAGGAGAGAATGCGGTTCATGAGCGTCAAGGCCGGGAAATCGGCGCTGTCCATCAAACCGCCGATATGGCCCAGCATGATATTGGACTGGTTGACGTCGGTTTTCTGGATATAATTGACCGTCTTGGCGAACTGGTAGTCCACAACGGGCAGTTCCGGCTTTACGGTCGCAACGGCCGGCCAATCGCCGAAGAGGGTTTTAATCTTATTGATCATCTGTTTGGCGTTGAAATCGCCCCAGACGGCCAGGAGCATGCGGTTGGGATGGAAATAGGTCTTGTAGAAGCTGACGATGTCCTCACGGCTGATGGCGTCGACGGTGGCGTATTCGACCTGGCGGGAAAAAGGGCTCTGGCTGCCGTAGATCAGCTTGTTGAATTCGCGGTTGGCGATGGTGCCGATGTTGTCGTTGCGCCGCGAAATGACCGTGCGCAGCGTAACTTTCGCCAGGTCGATCTTTTCCTGGGAAAAAACGGGACGGCGCAGGATATCGGCCGTCAGCGCCAACACCCTGTCCAGGTTTTCCTTGAGCATGGACACCTGGATGTACCCGGATTCATCATTGATGCCGGTCTCGATCGAAGCGGCCATGGTTTCCAAATCGCGGTCGAGCTGGTCGCCGTTCAGCTTCTCGGTGCCGCCGCTGCGCAGCACCTCGCCGGCAATAATCGCCAAACCGGCTTTTTCAGCCGGCTCATAAACCTGACCGGAATAGATCATGCCGCGCATGTCGATGGTCGGCAGGTTCTTGTCTTCGACCAGGAGCAGCCGCAAGCCGTTTTTCAGGGTGACCTGCTCCACTTTCGGCATCCTGAGCGGGTTCAATTTAACGAATTGGAACGGGTCCTTGGGTCCTTTCTGCGACCAGAGGCAGGCGGACAAAACCAGGGCGAGAATTAAAAAAGTAATGAGATTTTTCTTCATGTTGATCTCCCCTTATTTGCTTTCCGGGATCAGCTCGCCAACGGTGCGGTTGTTGTTTCCCAGATACGTATTTGCGACGCGTTGGATATCAGTCGCGGTCAGTCCATCGACCCGTTTGATCTCAGCGAAGAGGAGGCGCCAGTCGCCCTGGACCACGTCATAATAGGTGAGCAGGGAGGCGAGAGATGCGTTGTCCTTCAACTGGTCGAGGGTGTTCTTTTTCTTGGTCTGCTTGAATTTGGTCAATTCCTGGGCCGTGACTGGCTCGGTCTTCAGGCGTCCGATCTCCTTGTCGATCAGCTGCAGGCATTCCGCGGCGGTACGGTCTTTACTGGGTACCGCGTAAAAAACGATCAGGGTCGGATACTTGTCGCCGGGAAAACCGTTCATGACGCCGACAGCGGCTGCCGCTTTCTCTTTTTTCACCAGCGTTTCCCACAGGCGCGACGAGCGCCCCTTGCCGATGATGTTGGACAGGGCTTCCAGGGCTAGGTCATCGCCATGGGTGACGGCCGGGCGGTGGTATCCGAACATCAGGATGGGCTGGGACTGGGCAACGACCGTGGCCCGCCGTTCCCCCCATTGCTCCGGCTCTACGGTGCGCAGCGGTTCGGGCTTGGGGTCACTGGAGATGCGGCCGAAGTAAAGTTCGGCCAGACGGAAAACCTCCTGCGGGTCGACATCACCGACAACGGCCGCGGTCAGGTTGGCGGGAGAATAATATTTTTTAAAATAATCTTTGACATCCTGATGGGTGATGCGCTTCAGGTCGGCCATGTGGCCCACCACCATGTGGTGATAGGGATGAGCCTTGAAGGCGGTGGCCAGCAAATCCTCGAACAGTTTGCTGTTGGGCCGGGTCTCCACTCCCAGGCGCCGTTCTTCCATGACCACGTCGCGTTCCTTGTAGAATTCGCGGAAAACCGGATTCAGGAAGCGGTCGGAGGTGACGGCCATCCAGAACTCCAGCCGGTTGGCCGGCAAGTAGTTGATGTACTGGGTGGCATCGCTGCTGGTGTAGGCGTTGACGCCGTTGTCCCCGTTCTGCATCATGATATCGAAATATTCGTTGTTGACGACGAATTCCTTGGCCTGCTGCTGCAGCGCGGCGAACTTTTTCTGCAGCTCGGCGACCCGGGCCGCATCGGGTTTCAGCTTCTGCTCCTCATGGGCCAGGAGCTGGTACGCCTGGTCGAGCTCGTCCAGGACCTTGGCCTCGGCGGCATAATCCTTGGTGCCCAGGGTGGAGCTGCCCTTGAAGGCCATGTGTTCCAGCAGGTGGGAGATGCCGGTGATCCCCTGCACCTCCTGGGCGCTGCCCACGTCGGCGTAGACGTGGAAGGAGACCAGCGGCACCTGGTGCTGCTCCATGACGATGAATTTCATCCCGTTCTTCAGCGTTTTTTCCGTCACCTGGCGCTTCAGCCCCTCCAGCGCTTGGGCGTGGAGCTGGCCCAGCAGTAGGAACGAGCCGACAGCGCAGATGAAAACGGTGCGCAGGCATTTTTTTCTCATGTTTTCTCTCCTTGGCGGACGATGGAAAAATTTTTATACGAAGACAAATTGTAAAGGTTTTTCCTTTGATTTTCAACCCTGCTATAATGATGGCTGATGAATTACTTTTTATCCAACCTGTTCCGTGACTGGAAGTGGTGGGCAAAGCTGGGCTTAGCCTTCATCGGCGCGGTGAACGTCATGGATATTCTTAGCGCTACCTTCTCCTACCCGGGTTATTTCGGGTTATGGATAGTCCGCGGTACGGTCATCGCCGGCTTTTCTTGGCTGCTGGGCTACTATTTATACTGGAAGCGCCGCGATGCCAAAACCAGCCGCATCGAGCAGCTGCTGCCCACCCTGGCCGCCGAGCGGCGGGCCTATTTCGAAAAAATGATGGCCGCCGACCCCAGATTCCAGACTTTTTGTTACGAATGCCTCCATTACGACGCCGGGCGCCGCTGCTGCGGCCTGCGCCTGCAGGGCCGCGAGGTGAAAATTAAGTTGGATCCTTATGGCACTTTCAGTTACTGTTTGTACTGGAACTTAAGCGATCATCCAATCCTGGCTCTGACCGAAAAATTGGGCCTCCATCTGAGCGAACGGCACATACCGAACAACTGAGAAAATTCCGCATAGCGGCGGGCTTGCTTGACTTTTTGTTTTCCGTGGTTTAGATTTGTTACAAAAATGGTTCTATATTAAGGAGGAAAAATACAATGAGCGCAATGGAAAAGAACAAGAAGTGGATCACCCTGGCCGTGCTGGTGACATTCGTCTGGCTCACTTATCTGGCGAGCGCGCCCCTGCCCGCCGCCTCGGAAAACGAAGGCATTTCGCCCATGGCCGTCGAAAAAACCGCCGTTAGTAAACCGGTGATCAAGAAAAAAAGCATCCTGCCCCTGATCCTGATCGGGGTCGGCGTCCTGGCCGCCGCCGCGGCACTCTACTTCCTGGTCCTCAAGAAGGACTCGGAGAAGATTCACGACGATTTCGACAGCGCCGCCGACGCCTTGTGGCTGCCGCGCACAGCGAGCGCCTGGACCGTGGCCGGAGGCTATTATGTCTGCCAGAAGGCCCACGGCAGCGCCGCTCCTGACACCTGGTGGGAGTGGAGCCTGTACAACCGTGCCTGGACCAAGGCCAACTATACCGTCACCGTCCGCATGCGCATCACCGGCAATGTCGGCCCCTTCGGGCTGCTGCTGACAACCGATTCCAGCATGCAGGCTGCCAACGGCTACCAGTTCATGTTCTACGGCGACGGCAACTTTTTCATCCGCAAGGTGCAAGGCTGGAATTACTCGCAATCGACCGTCGTTAGTTACGATTGGATCACCACCTCCCCCTCGCATTGGGAGGTCAGCCCAGCCATCCTGACCGGGCTGGGCACCTGGAACACCTACAAGATCGTCAAAGCCGGCGGCGATTACAAACTGTACGCCAACGACACCCTGGTATACTCGTTTACCGACGCGACCTACGATCCACGCCTCGTGGCCATCGCCGTGCACACGATGGACCAGGCCATGCACCTCGAGGTGGACAGCTTCTACGTTGACATGAACTAGTGAGGAGATCACTGGCTGCAAATAAAATAGAAAAACATGCATCATCAACGCTGAAGATCATCGCCGGGCTGGCATTCGTCATCCTGGTGCCGCTCGGAGTCCGCTCCTGCCTGCTCAGCGAGGGAAACTGGGTCACCTGCCGCCTGCGCACCGTTGCCGGCGAGATTCAATTCCGCCTCTACCCCGACCGGGCGCCGCTCACCGTGGCCAACTTCCTGCGCTACGTCGAGGCCGGCCTCTACAACGACAGCACGTTCTTCCGTGTCGTGACCCCGGACAACCAACCGAACAATAAGGTAAAAATCGAAGTGATCCAGGGTGGTGACGTGGCCGAGGCGAAATGCTTCCCGCCCGTCGTCCACGAGACGACGGCGCAGACCGGTCTGAAGCACCGCGACGGCACCGTGTCGATGGCCCGCGACGTACCCGGCACGGCCAGCAGCAGCTTCTTCATCTGCATCGGCCGCCAGCCCGAGCTCGACTTCGGCGGCCGGCGCAACCCCGACGGCCAGGGCTTCGCCGCCTTCGGGCGCGTGGTCAAAGGGATGGATGTGGTCAGGAGAATCCAGCGCATGGAGTGCGAGGGGCAGTACCTGAAAAAACCGGTGCTCATCACCTCGCTCATCCGCCTGCTGAAGCCCTCCGAGCTGCCGGGGAACGCGGGGACGAAGGCCTGGCGGGGGACCGGCATCGGCGTGATCAGGGAAGCCGTCAAGGCCGGCTTCGAGCGCATGACCTTTTTCTATTATCTGACCCTCTTCCTGATCCTGGCCCTGGCGGGCTGGCTGGGCTGGCGCGGGTTCATCCGGCAGCGTTGGGCGAGAAGGGAAGCGCCGGTCTGGGAGGGTTCATCCTGGGCCGCCGGCCGGGAGACGCGGCCCTGGCTGCGGGCGCTGACGTTGGTCGTTTTCCTCGTGCTCGCGTCTCTTTTCGGCATCATGCTCATCGGCATGTGACCGCGGCGCGGGCCATGAAGGAGCCATGCCCATGAAAAGAAAGTGGAAAACCAAATTCCGTTTATCCGCCATTGTGTGTTCATTCCTCCTGCTTTGCACCTGCGCCTCGGCTCCCCCGGCCAGCATGGACGTCACCGGGCATTTCTCCCATCCCAGCGGCATGAATATC
>JAPKZM010000297.1 GCA_026393775.1 Candidatus Aminicenantota bacterium | reverse complement strand
GCCTCGTTCATCGCCCACCTGTTGACCGTCGCCGGGCAGCGGCCGGGCTTTTTCATTGGCGGCAAGCCCTTGAATTTCAGCGGCAATTACCGGCTGGGTAGCGGCGCCTGTTTCGTCAGCGAAGGCGATGAATACGAAACGGCTTTTTTCGACCGCACGGCCAAATTTTTCAAATATCGTCCCGACCGTTTGATCCTCACGGCCCTGGAACACGATCACATCGATTTTTACCCCAGCGCGGCAGGCTACCTGAAAAGCTTCCAGGACCTGGTCAACCAGGTCCCGGCTCGGGGTACCATCATCGTCAACCGTGACTATGAAATGGCTGCCCGAGCGGTCTCCCGAGCCTTCACTCCAGTCATCACCTACGGACGCGGCCGGGCCGATTTTGAAATCACTCGCGTCCGGGCCAAAAACAACGGCTATGATTTTCGCCTGAAGAGCCATTCCCGGCAGTGGGAATTTCATATGCCGCTGGCCGGTCCCTACAACGTGTGGAACGTGACTGCCGGCATCATCCTGGCCTTGGAACTGCGGTTGCCGCTGGCGGCGATAAAAAAAGCGCTGGCCACATTCCGGGGGGTGGAGCGCCGGCTGACCGTCATCGGTCGGAGGCAAAACACCGTTTTCATCGAGGATTTCGCCCATCATCCCACGGCCATAGCCAGTGTGCTGGGGGGACTGCCGAACCTGTACCCGCAGCGCGAGATCCTGGTCGTTTTTGAACCCCGCTCCTGGAGCCTGCGGCGAAATTTCTTCCAGGGGCGATTGCCGTCCAGCCTGGCCGCCGCCGACAGCATCGTCATCAAAGATGTCTACCAGAAGGAAAAGATCCCGGCCGGCGAACGGCTCGACCTGGCCAGGCTGAAAAAGGAACTAAAGGCCATGGGCAAACGCGTCCGGATCTTTGAGGATTTTCCCGGCATCCAGCGCTTCCTTTCCAGCCTGGATTTTTTGCAGCCGCGGGTCGTCATCATCCTTTCCAACGGCGATGTGCACGATTTTACCGCTTGGGTGAAGAGCCTGACGCAAGCACCGGGAAAACCCGGATGCGATTGACAGGCCGGCGGCAAAAAAGTAAAATGAATTCACTCGTTCGCCAAGGAGGCCATGCGATGAAAATTAGCCTGGAGTTGATCGCGGAGAAAAAATTAAAACCGCTGTTTAAGGACCCCTTGATGCTACCCTTTGGCCGCTATTTTACCGACTACATGTTCACCATGGAATACTCTCAGGGGCAGGGATGGCAAAATCCCTGCATCAAGCCCCATCAGCCTTTGGTTTTGCAGCCTTCGGCCAATGTCTTTCATTACAGCCAGGAGGTCTTTGAAGGGCAAAAAGCTTACCAATCGAAAAAAGGTGAAATTTTAATGTTCAGGCCCCTGGAAAATGCCCGGCGTTTGAACCGTTCGCTGCAGCGCTTATGCATGCCCGAAATTGATGAAAATAATTTCCTGCAGGCCGAGTGCGAATTGCTGAAACTTGAAAAACGGTGGATCCCGACCCAGAAAGGAGCCAGCCTTTACATTCGCCCGGCCGTTATCGGAACTGAAGCGGCCCTCGGGGTCAAGGCCTCGAGCGAATATCTTTTTTTTATCATCCTCTCCCCGGTGGGGCCGTATTTCAAGGAAGGCTTCAATTCGGTCAGCTTGTGGGTCAGCGACACCTATTCCCGCGCCGGCAGCGGCGGGACCGGTGAAGCCAAGACCGGCGGCAATTATGCCGGCAGTCTGCTGGCCACTCGCGAAGCCATCCAGAAGGGCTACAGCCAGGTCCTTTGGCTCGATGCCTGCGAACACCGTTTTATCGAGGAAGTCGGGGCCATGAATATTTTCTTTATCCTCAACGGCAAATTGGTCACTCCGGCCCTGGATGGGACGATCTTGCACGGCATAACCCGCAAATCGGTCCTGGAATTGGCTGCCGGGCTTGGTATCCAGGCCGAAGAGCGGAAGATCGCCATTGAAGAGGTCATTGAAGGCATACAAAGCGGAAAATTGACTGAAGTTTTCGGAGCCGGTACAGCCGCGGTCATCAGCCCGGTCGGCAAAATAGGATATCAGGGTAAGGATTATTTAGTTAATGAGCAACGCACCGGGACCTGGGCGCAAACCTTTTTTAAAACGTTGATCGGGCTGCAATACGGTGAAATCCCCGACCGGCACGGTTGGGTGTACAAAGTGCAGTAATGTCCTGATATTCAGGGCGATCCAGCCGCGGCTGATTTGCTTTTCACACTGGAATTCCAAACTGAAGAAAAGAAATGCCGGGAACTTCCGGCAAGAGAAAATCAGCGTGGTTGGGACAGCAATTCCTGGTATTCCTGTTTCTGATAGTCGAGCAATTGGATGCCCATCCCGCCTTTAACTAGTTCCGAGGCCGAGGGAGCTGTCTTTTTGCTCCAGACGATGAATCCGGCCATGTGCACATGGTTGTTTTTGCACTGAATTTCAATGTTGATACCGTTCCTTGAGGGAAACGCATGTGCGGTCTGGATGAATACGCCGCGGCGGGAAATATCTCCAGTGATAGATTGGAAGGAGCTTCCGTTGTACGTAAAACGGATGGGGACCTTTTTGCTCATCCGGCAATCCCTTCTTTTTTCCATAAAAGTCTCTCCTTCAGCTATAAAAAACCTATGAACTATATATACGGTAAAAAAACGGAAATGTCAATTTTTCGTGTCATTTTTGCACCTTAGCGGAAGTTCCTTCCCCGGACGGTAGACCGGGCGTCTTCCAGGGAAAACCGGCTGTCGGCAGCCCAATAATCGCAGCTAAAAATTCCGGGCAGCCATTGACTTTTAGGACGATTACCGGCAAAATGCCAAGATGGGAAATTCCTTTTTTTCCTCGAGTTCTCGCCGTTTTTGGCCTTTGCGCTTCTTGGTTTTTTTTATCCTGGCCGCGGCGATCGCCCTGTTTATCAGCTTGGGCCGTCAGGTTTCCCGCTTTTCGATCCAAGATCATTTTTTTCGTTTTGAGACCGGGCGCTTTCTGCTGACAGTCGTCCCGGCTTTCATTTTTTTGCTTGCGCTGTGGGCTCTAAGCAGCCGGATATGGTTAAAGCCGGGCCGGCTTGGGCAGGAAGATTTTTTGGCGCACGATTTTTCGACCTACGCGCCGATCGCCTGGCTGCTGCTCGCGCCGCTGGCCCTGAAACATTATTTGACCCGGGATGACCTGTCGCAGCGGCTCGGCCTCTTCGCCATCGCCGTCGCGGCTGCCGTTCTTTATCTCAAGGCTGTCCGCGTTGTCCAAGCAGATAGGTTGGGAAAATCGAAATGGGGGGCTTATCTTGATGCTTTCCTGGCCTGGCCGCTCCGCCGGCGGATTATCATTCTAGCTTTTATCGCCATCCTGCTGACCAACGGCGGGGTGCTGCTCATGACCAGCCAGGGGAAGTCCTTCGGCGGTGATGAACCGCATTATCTGCTGATCGCGCACAGCTTGCTCAAGGACGGGGACCTGGCTATCGCCAACAATTATCAAAACGGGGACTTCAAAGCGTACATGCCGCCGCAAGTGAGCAAGCTTCAGCCCCACACGGCGCCGGCAAACAAAAAAGGCGTCCTTTATTCCAACCATTCTCCGGGAGTAGCGATTCTGCTTCTCCCTTTTTATGCGCTCGGACTGCTTTTGGGGAAAGGCATGCTGATCTTCCTGGTTCGTTTCGGGATGAGCCTGATCGGAGCCTTTCTGGGAATTCAACTCTATCTCTACGCGCGGGAAACCTGGCAGCGGGAGAGGCTCGCCCTCGCTTTTTGGGCGGTGGCCACTCTGAGCGCGCCCATCTTTTTTTATGCCACTCACATCTATACGGAGCTCGTCATTGCCGCGTTCGGTTTGTTCGTTTTCCGCCGCCTGCGTTCTGCCCGCAACCTGGATGTCAAGGGATTGGCCCTGATCGGCTTGCTGCTTGCATCCTTCATTTGGTTTCACGCTTTGAAATACATATTTATCCAGGCGCCTTTTTTCATTTACGCGCTATGGAGCATCTGGAAAAGCAGCAAGGCTCAAAATCGCTTCCGCCGCCTGGCGGCATTTTTTATCCCGGCCGGGCTGTGTTTTGCCGCCTATTTCTACCTCCAATATGCCATCTATGGCTCATTCAACCCGACAGCGGTATCATTCCAAGGGGCTATGGACGGCCGGCAGACCATGAGTTTTCTGCAAAGCCTTTTCATGGGGATCCCCTTCGGGCTCAGGTGGGAGACGTTGGCCGGGTATTCCCTCGATCAGAAGGACACGGGTTGGTTATTGTTCATCGCCGTCCCCTATATCCTGATCTCCGCATTCCTGACCCAGCGGACGGGGTACGCCCCGCAAGCGCGGCCGCTGGTGCCGGTGATATGGATCCTGGCGATTTTCGTAGGCGGCTTCATGGCCGAGAACGGGAACCGGCTCTACCGCTATTTTTTCAACGGCGCCGTCGGCTTCTCGTTTCTTGTCACCGGACTCTTATGCCGGAATCCATTCGCCCTGTACCAGGAGACGACCTTCGGCACGACCGAGCGGGCCGGGACCCTGTTCATCATGCTGAGCAACCTCCATTTTTACCTGCCCGGCCGCTTGCCCTCATTCATCAAGGTAGAAGATGGCCGCTGGGCACCGAATTTCTTCTGGATCTTGGCCCTGGCTTTGTTCATAACCGTCTATTTTTTTAGCCGCCAGCGCGGCCGCGACCGCGGGCTGCCATTTGCCGGGCATGCCATCGTCGCTTCCGTTCTGCTGCTGATATTCTTCGCCATGTTTGTCTTTTTCCCCAGGCCGGTGCTCGTATCGGCGCAGACGCTGAACATGCCCAGCGGCGAAAAATGGGCCTTTTTCCCGTATTCGCTGGTGGCCCGGATGGGTGAGCCGGGGAATTTCACCCTTTCCCAGGATGACCGGAATTATGTTTTTTTCTTCGCGACCCAAAACCGCTTGACCAAGCTGAATGTCGAGTTCGGCTCCCTGCACGGCGACTATGACCTGCGGGTGATGATGGCCGACGAGCCGGTTTTCGCCGTGACGACGCGCAGGCAAGTGCTGACCCGGACGATCGAGTCGCCGCCCGCTTACCGTTGGAAAAGGTTGTTTCTCTATCTCGTTTCGATCCGGCTCGATAAACGATCGGACGTGCGGACGGAGGTCACGCCGTACCGGTTCGCCCTGCGCCCGGGTCGTTGAACATCGCGAAGCGTTTCAATCCTTTCTTGTGCATTTTGAATTTGACCAGCGTTTTCAGGATGGAAATCCCATAGATGATGCTCCGCCGGAGACCGATTTGCGAGGCCTCGCTGAAATAGCGCGTTTCGATCGGGATCTCGCGGATGCGCATTCTGTGCATGACGCCCTGGGCGATGATCTCCGAATCGAAAACGAAATCGTTCGAGTTGGCCAGGAAGTTCACCGCTTCGAGGTAGCGGCGGGAATAGGCGCGCAAGCCGGAAGGGTCTTCGGTCAGGTACATGTAAAAGGCGGCGTTTTCGAGAGCGGTCAGGAAAATGTTGGCCAGGTATTTCCACTTGGGCATCCCGCCTTCGAGGGGTCGTCCGCCGAGCATGCGCGAGCCGAAAACGGCGTCGCAGGTTCCGTCGAGGAGCGGCTGGACAAGCTGGGGAAGGACGCGGGGATCGTACTGGTGGTCGGGATGGATCATGACCGCGATTTCCGCGCCCATGCGCAGCGCCTGGGTATAGCAGGTTTTCTGGTTGCCGCCGTAGCCGGTGTTCTTCTCGTGGACAAACACATGCAGGCCCAGGTGGCGCGCCAGGGCGACGGTCCCGTCATGGCTGCCGTCGTCGACCAGGATGATCTCGTCCACCCAGGATCGATCGATATCATCGAGAGTTCGCACGAGTGTCTTCTCGGCGTTGTAAGCCGGCATGACGACTACTACTTTTTTCCCGCGCTTTGAGGAGTCAATGGTGAATGATTTTCTCCGGCTGAGCAATTGTTTATATCATTTTTTGCCGGGTTTGTCGAGAGCAGGCAAGCAAAATCAGGCGAAAAAAGGAATTAGCATTTCGCGGTGAGCAACCCGGGATTCTTTTTGCGGCAAGCGGCGAAAAAATCGCAATAGGCGCAAAAATGGTTCGCTTGCGGATAAAAGACGCCGGCGCGGATATTGTCGGCCACATGCTTTATCAAATGCAGCATCTGGGCTATATCTTCGGGGCCGGGGATTACTTCCAGGCTCTGATGCCGAATACGGGCGGCGTTCTTGGCGTAGAGGATCTCATACTTGAGCGAGCCGTGAACATTGCCGAAATTGCGGTCAAACAGGTACTTGTAGATGATCATTTGCAGCGAATTCCTCGCCTTGTTGGCCGACCACTTGCTGGTAGTGGTTTTGAAATCAATGATGCCGAAGTCCGCTTCAACCAGGTCGATGACCCCTTTCAAGGTCACGCCGATCTCGGGAATCTCGGCGCTGAGCTCCTTTTCAACCATCAACGGCTTCAGCTTCGGCGCGATATGGGCCAGGAAATATTTGATGAAGGCCATTCCCCGGGCCAAGGTCTCGCGCTGGGAGACTTGCCAGTCAATGTCCCTTTCTTTTCCCTGGGCCGTGAAAGCCTCGCGAAAGACGGCTACGGTCAAGGCTTCATCGGCGCAAAAGCCGTTGATCTGCCGGGTGAAATACTCCTCCAGGGTGGAATGAAATATTTCACCCAAAAAAACTTTTTCATTGACCCGGACGGGGATTTCCTCGATATAGGCGAAATAGTACTTTTGCGGACATTCGCCGTATAACCGGACCTGGCTGTGGGAAAGATAGCCGCGGGGAAGGGAGGTCAAGAAAAGTTATTTGGCGCTGGTTTTAAGCAAGGCCACGAGGCGGGATTTGTAGCGGGCGCCGGTATTTTTATGAATCGTCCCCTTGCGGATGGTGGAATCGATGATCGCGATGGCTTCGGGAAGGAGCTTGGCGGCTTCATCCCGTTGGCCGGCGGCGACTTTTCTTTTCAGGGTCTTGATTTTATTTTTCATCTTAGCACGGTTGATGCGGTTGATCATGCGTTTCTTTTCGTCCTGCCGGTGCTGCTTAACAGCCGAATCGTGATTTGCCATTTAAATTCCTCCAGAATCATGCCCATCATACACAAAAACCGCCGGGCTGTCAACCTTTTTCCAAGCGAGCAATCATTTCTTGGCCGCGGGGAGCTCATCCCAGGAACCGCTTTTTATTCCGGCCAGGTCCAGGGTGATGAACGTATAGCCGGCCGCCCGGCCCACGGCGTTGATTTCGTCTTTCATGGCGATTATTTTTTTGAAATGAAGCGGGGAAGTTTCGATGCGGATGCCGTCGGTCATGTATCGGACCCGCAACGGAAATATGCCCTGACGGATCAGGTAATGTTCCGTTTGGCCGATGGCCCGGATGCGGCTCGGTTCCAAGGTGAAATCGTATGGGAAACGGGTAGCCAGGCATGTGGATGAGGTTAAAAAATATTCACCGACGCCCTGCTTTCTCAATAGCCTGACGATTTCGGCAGCGCTGAACCCGGCGTCACGCAGGGGCGAATGGATGGCCAGCTTCTCCAGGGCCAAACGTCCGGGGCGGTGCTCGTCCAGGTCGGAAACGGTCGTGCCGTCGGCGACGATGCCGATCCCGAGCCGGCGCGCCTCCTTTTTCAGGGCAGCGAAAATCCTTTTTTTGCAATAAAAACAACGCTGCCTGGAATTTTGTCGCAGGCGGGCGTCCCGGAGCAGATCGATGCCGATTTCATGGATCGTCAAGGAGAATTTATTCTTGAAATAGTCGACCCTTTCCCTGGCAGCATCCAGCGTGAACGGCGTGCGCACGAAGTAGGGGAGAACATTGGCCGGGCCGAGCGTTTCCCTGGCCGTTTGCAGGAGGAAAAAGGAATCCTTGCCGCCGGAAAAGGCCACCAGCACCTTGCCGTATTCTTTCAGCCGCTTGCGCAACCGGGCCTTTTTTGTCTTGAGATTGTCTGCCTTTGCGATTTTCATTTTCCGGGCTTTTGACTGGCGGCCGATTCTTCGTAACGGGCGACGACATCGGCGAGCACAGTTTTCAGGTCGCGGTTGCCGTCGATATGGGCCATCCGTTCGCCGTCCAGCCGCATGTAGTTGGCGCGCACCTTTAGCAGGAAATCCCTTTTCTCAAACAGCCGGGCCAGGCCGGTGCGGGAATTCTGGATGCGCGCCAGGGCGCGGTCGACATCCACATCGATGATGAAAGTCAGGTCGGGCAGCGGCGCGAAGGCCAGGTTAAGGTCGATGATGGCGTTCATGTCCAGGCCGCGCGCCCCCTGGTAACAGGCATTGGAATAAAAGTAACGGTCCAGGACCACCGTTTTCTTGGCGCGCAGAGCCGGCAGGATGTTGATTTTCACGTCCCAACGCCTGTCCTGGATGAAATAATCGAGTTCCTGCTGCGGCGAGATCCTCTCGTTTTCCTGGGCCACGCGGCGGATCTTGTCTCCCAGCGGCGAATCGGTCGGCTCGCGCAGCCAGATGGCCGGGATGCCTTTAGCCGTTAAATAGTCGAGAAACAACTTTGACAGTGATGTCTTGCCCGAGCCGTCGATGCCTTCAAATACGATCAGCATGGGCGCTCAGTTGCCAAAGCTGGTGCTCACGGCCATGGCGGTCTTGACCAGGTCGCTGGCGGGGTCGACGCGGCGGGGGACGGCGATGGCTTCGCGGATGGAAGTGGTTTTGATTTCGCCCCCGCGCAAGCCGACCATATATCCGAATTTACCCTTGACCGCCGCTTCCACGGCATGGTAGCCAAAACGCGTGGCCAGGATGCGGTCATAGGGGGTGGGGCTGCCGCCGCGCTGCACGTGGCCCAGGATGGTGAAACGGCTCTCAATGCCGGTCATGTCCTCGATCTGGTTGCCGACCAGGGCGGCAATCCCGCCCAGGCGGACCGGGTCGCTGCCATCAGCCACTTCGCGGGCAACGACCACCTGGCCGCCTTCGGCTTTGGCGCCCTCGGCGACCACGATCAGGGAAAAGCGTTTCCCCTGTTTCTGGCGTTCAAGGATCTTGGCGCAGATCCTCTCCATTTTAAAAGGAATTTCCGGGATTAAAATCACGTCGCCGCCGCCGGCCATCCCCGAATGCAGTGCGATCCAGCCGGCGTAGCGGCCCATGAC
>JAPKZM010000292.1 GCA_026393775.1 Candidatus Aminicenantota bacterium | reverse complement strand
TCATCAGGATTTCAATGAGACCGGTAGCTCAATTATGATTGAACTCTATTCTGATCGTCTTGAAATATCAAATCCCGGGAAATCTTTTATTCCGACTGAAAGATTTATAGATGAATATAAGTCCCGCAATGAAAAGCTTGCTGATATTATGCGTCGTCTTGGTATTTGTGAGGAAAAAGGAAGCGGGGTAGACAAGGTGGTTCAATCTGCTGAAGTATTTCAATTACCGGCTCCCGATTTTCGTGTAAGTGAACACCACACGACAGCGATCCTGTATTCTCACAAAAAATTTGAGGATATGGACCGAAACGACCGAATCAGAGCTAGCTATCAGCATTGTTGTTTACGTTACGTAATGAATGAAAGAATGACCAATCAGAGCTTGCGAGACAGATTTAAGCTATCTGATAAAAAATCCGAATCAATTTCACGAATCATTAAAGAAACAATGACTGAGGAACTTATAAAACTTGATGACCCTTCAGTTAAATCTCTTCGTTACCGGCGTTATGTCCCTTTTTGGGCTTGATTTCTATTTAGATAATCCGGCGCCGGCATCCGGATCAACTGTCGCAAATCCCCATCAGTAAAAGACATTTTTATTTAGACACAAACCGCTCAGTATAATAAAAGCTACATTTAGTAAGGGAGAAAGCGAGAAAAGATTGTTTATTAAACCTTTGTGGAACGTGTCGTGCGCGAGTCGGGAGTTATTAAGTACTGCATGACTCGAGTAGCAGCTTGTATTTGCGGAATCGTAAGAAAGGTCAATGTTCGACCTGGTAATTTAACACTTGGCCCTCATGACTGCCGAAAAATTCTATCGTTTTTTTGTCCGTATGTTTACAGCTCGCATCGCTAGCACTTTTGATTCCTTTTCTTTGCCAATTTTTCTATAAAGCAACGCAATGTTTTCAAGTGTCGTAACCACATTGGGATGATCCCGACCAAGAGTTTTTTCCCAGATCGCCAGCGTACGCTTGTAGAACGGTTCTGCTTGCACGTACTGGCCTTGGGTTCTGCACAATTCCGCATGGTTGTTCAGGCTCGTGGCCACATCTTGATGATCTGGGCCGAGGGCTTTCTCTTTGATAGCTAGCGCTCGCTTGTATAGCGGCTCGGCCTGTGCGTACAAGCCTTGGGCATCATATAGAAATGCGACGTTGCTTAGGTAAGTGGCCATATCTGGATGATCCGGACCGACCATTTGTTCGGCAATTAGTAACGCTTTTTTTGCGATCACTACAGCGCGATCATATTGGCCTTGCTTAGATAGTAATATAAATTCGTCATTTAAGCCAGGATATTTTTTATGCATATTAGGAAATTTATTAACTATTTTATCTTGTAAGAAAATTTTTATTATCTATAATAAAATTAGTAAATACAAAAAAGGGGAGAATTATGAAAAAACTATTAGTCTTACTATTATGCTTGATTGTTTTGGGGTGCGATAAAAAACCAGTTAAAAACCAAGAAAAGGAGAAAAAGCAAAGTCAAAGAATGATAAATTTGGTTAATGAGGATACGGAATTATTAGCTATTAAATATAGCATAGACAAAAATATGTTATTAAACGTTATTGGCGATTACGAAAATTTAACCCAGGGATTTAGTTTTTCAAATTTGCATCGAAAGGACATGGCCTTAGAAGAAAAATTTAATAGCGCAAAACTGGAAATTGTAAGCGTTCAAGCCGCCATAGAGATAGTGAGTAATAAATACCAGCTCTCTAAAGAGAAAATCGCAAGTATACTCATTGAACATGAATTACTTGATGACATCGAGGGTATCGTTGGCAGATTTGGAGAGGAATGATGCCCAAGTTGAACAGAAAGCGTGGTAGGGGAGGCGTTTTTCTACCCTTAACCAAGCTCTACTACTGAAAAGCCCACATTACAGAAGTAGAAATACAGGGGGCATGAAGTTTGAAACAGGACAGCAACCGTCAACGCAACTAAAAATGCAATGAAAAGCAGAAAAATACGAATTCTTTTATTAGTGCATACCGAATGAGTAGGTTGTGGTTTTTCTGAAATTTTTTGGAATCAAGAATACTCCCACAATGTTTACACTTTATTGCACTATCTTTTATTTTTTCTTTACAAAATGGACATATCATGAGAATCTCCATTAAAACGCGTCTATCAACGACAGAATATCACATTATTTTTAAATTTAGAACAATTGAACACTTGAAGGATAGGATTTGGGGAAATAGTCGGCTTATACTGAAATAAAACACAAAAACCCTACCAATCACTCCGTTTAATAGAATTCCGCCACCTAGGTCGATAGAGTATCAATTAAATGTGTCTGAATTGAAAATCCTCTAATTACTTATTTAAAATAAACAAAAAAGTATTCAGAGCTGTCGGAACCAGAACACTTGAATGAAAGTAAAATTTTATATACTATTACTTTAAGGGGGAGCAAATGGCATTTAAAAAGTTAATATTAAATTTTACTATTTCATTATTTTTTTTGTCATTGTTTTTAATAGGATATTCAAATAAGGCAAAGCCGAATGATGCAACGATACATTTTGATAGTGGGCAAGCAAAAAGTAAATTAAAAGATTTTATTGGAGCCATTGGTGACTATACAAAAGCTATCGAGTTAGACTCGAAATGGGCAAGTGCTTATTTTTATCGTGGGTTAGCAAAGAACGAACTTAATGATTTTAATGGAGCAATACAGGACTATTCAAGGGTTATCGAATTAGATCCGAAACAGGCGAGCGCTTATTTTTATCGTGGATTAGCAGCGAGTGAACTTAAAGATTTTGGTGAAGCCTTACGGGACTACACAAAAGCCATAGAACTTGATTCGAATAGGTCAATCTCATATTATTATCGTGGGCTTGCAAAGGTTAATCTCAAAGACTATCTAGGAGGTATTGACGATTTTACAAAAGCAATTGAATTAGACCCAAAAAGTATAAATGCATATGGTAGTAGGGGAATTGCAAAGGAAGTAATTAAAGACCACCTTGGAGCCATTGATGATTTTACAAAAGCTATTGAATTAGATCCGAAAGGTATGGAAGCGTATATTAAAAGAGGCGATGCGAAGGGTGAGAGTGAAAATTTTATTGGAGCCATACAGGATTATACAAAAGCTATTGAGTTAGATCCGAAAGGAGTAAAAACATATATTTCGAGGGCACATAAAAAAGTTAAAATTAAAGACTGGCTTGGAGCCATAGATGATTTAACAAAAGCTATTGAATTAGAACCTGAAAATGCCAGTACATATACAATGCGAGGGATAGCAAAGATTGCAGTTGGGGACAAGAATGGTGGATGTCTTGATTTTGTTAAAGCAGATGAGCTAGGGGATGTTAAAGCATACAAATATTTAAAAAAATATTGTAACTAAGTATCGCAGGTTAAATTCTCGGGCTTACTTTCGGAATATCCTGGCGTACAATAAACTTGATTTATTATCCATGCATTTTTATGATTTTGACTTGAAGGTCAACAAAGGGAAAACTATATTTCTTCTTTTTTTGATCACGGCTTCGTCTTATAGTTTTTTTAATTAATTAAAAAGAAATTTATCAAATTCAACTTTCCTCTTTACACAAATTTCTTTTTATTTAGGATAGCTATTAAAAACCAATTGAATATTCCCAAATGCTTATACTAAATAAATTTTCTTTTCTATAATTATGGTTAACATTTTTTTCTGTTTTAATTTAAAACAAATTTTTCATCCAGAAAACGAATGAAATGCTTGAGGTTAGTGAGTCAATCTTGGTATAATTATTTATATAAAAAACCTTTCATTTTTTGGTTTGGCATTAAAATAAAAAGAAAGTATAATATCTTTATTGATAAGCAGCCCAAAAAAATGAAAACATTAAATTCGAAGAAGGTAAATATCAATATGATTTAAATAAACTTTTTTGTTACTAATGAGTTTACTAAAATGAGTGAATACACAGATTTTCCAAAAGATTTTTTAAAAAGAACTCAGGATAATCTTGAGAAATATTCTGGGAAATATGAAATCACAAATTTAATTAATAATTGTCTTGGACTAATTGTGATTCCGAAAGAATTTATTATTGATAATATTGAGGATTATGAATTGTTAGATTCCGAAATAAAATATGGAATTAGTAAAACAAATATAAATTTTGAAAATAAAAATGATTACTCTTTAAAAAATATTATTAGACATATTAGGAATGGAATAGCTCATGGAAGAATCGAACAAAAAAGTTCTGAAGGAAAAATAGTAGGTTTGAGAATATTCGATTGTAATAAAGAAAATTCGCCAGAAAATTTTTCGATTAAATTATCAATAAATGAAATGAAAGAATTTGCAAAAGAACTGTCAAATGACTTTTTAAAAAAATGGTAAAATTGGTGATAGGAGGACAAAGATATCACCGGGCAGCTAACAGATGAAAGAAAATGATAATCTTATTTTTATTTATTTCTGTTTTCTTACCCATATCCCATTATCTATAGTCTAGCATCTCTTCCAACTAACTACTGGCTATTTGCTCTCAGATATGGATGGAAAAGCCCGCGATTTCCCCCATGGCTTCCCAAAGGTTCTCGCCCAGGGTGGGGTGGGCGAAGACCAGGTCCCTGAATTCGTCGCACTTGAGCTTGCGGGTCACGGCATAGGTCAATAAAGGTAAAAGTTCGCCGGCTTCGGCGCCGACGATGTGGGCCCCCAGGATCACGTTTTCCCGGTCGGCGATCACCTTGACCAGTCCGCTTTTTTCGTCAATGGCGTTGGCCCGCGAGCCGGCGGCGTAGGGGAAGCGGCCGATCTTAACTTGCAGGTTGTTTTTTTCAGCCTGCTCCTGGGTGATGCCGACTGCGGCCATTTCCGGGAAGGTGAATATCACTGCCGGCAGGGGGTGGTGAGGAACCGGCGTGCCGTTCAGCAGAAAGTCGACGATGGCCATGGCTTGGTGCGAAGCTTTGTGGGCCAGCAAAGGGGGACCGATGACATCGCCGCATGCGAAGATCGTCGGCAGCACGGTCTGTAGGTTCGTGGACACCTGGATGAAGCCCTTGCCGTCGCATTGGTTGGGAATGTGGTCGGCGTATATCTCCGCGCTGTTGGGCGTGCGTCCGACGGCCAGCAAAACCTTGGCGAATTCCTCATCCCATGTTTTTTCGCCTTTTTTAAATGTCAGCTGCACTTTTTCACCCAGGCGGGGATTGGCGATGCTGGTTGACGTGTGGATAGTGATGTTCTGCTTGACCAGTTCCACTTTTAAGATTTCAGCGATCTCCCTGTCGGTTCCCGGGACGATGGAATCCATGATTTCAACTACCGTGACCTTGCACCCTAGATAACTGTATATCAGCGCCCATTCCAAGCCAATGGCGCCGGCGCCGATCACCAGCATGGTCTCGGGGACGGACTCCAGTTCCAGCAGGTTGTCGGAATTGATCACCTTGTGCCCATTCCACTTTAAAAAAGGCAATTCGGCCGCCTTGGAACCGGAAGCGACCACGATATGGCCGGCGGACATCTCTTTTTGGCCGTCCAGGAGTACTTTATTGGCGTCGACGATCTGGGCTTTGCCCTTGATCATCTGGACATTGTTCTGCTTGAAAAGGAGTTCGATGCCGCGCGTCTGCTTGGAGACGATGCGAACCTTGCGGCGCTTGATTTCGTCAAGGGAGATCTGAAAATGGTCGACATGGATGCCGATTTTGGCGAAATCGTTGATTTGCTTGATTGCTTTGACCGAATGGAGAATAGCCTTGGTCGGAATGCAGCCGCGCTGCAAACAGGTGCCTCCTGGCAGGTCCATTTCCACCACCGCCGTCTTCAAGCCTTTTTTGGCCGCGGCGATCGCCCCTTCGTAGCCGGCCGGACCGGCGCCGATGAACAGCAGATCGAAATCCATGCCTCCTCCTTGAGCGGGGCTATTTCCCGGGCATTACTTTTTTCAGCTTTTTAATGAAAAAGTCGTTCTCTTCTTCCAAGCCCACGGTGACGCGCATGGCCTCCGGAATGCCGAACCCGGCGGTGGGCCGGATGATCACCCCTTCCTTGAGGAGGCGGAGGTTCAGTTCATTCACGTCACAGCCCGGGAAAAAAAGGAGAAAATTGGTTTGCGAGGGAAGCACACGCAAACCAAGGCTTTGCAGCTGGCCGAGCAATTTGGCTTTGTTGGCCCGGTTCATACGGGCGGAGCGGTTTTTGTAGTCATCGTTTTCCAGGGACGCTAAGGCCGCCCGCTGACCGATGCGGGTCACGTTGAACGGCGCCTTAACGCGGCCGAGGATCGATATAATTTCCGGTCTGGCCATGGCATAACCGACACGCAGGCCGGCCAGGCCGTAGACCTTGGAAAAGGTTCTCAGGACGACCACATTTTTCCCGGAGCGGATCTCGTCCAAGCCGGTGAGATAGTCGGCCGGATCATCGAAGTATTCCTGGTAGGCGTTGTCCAAAACAATGATCCTGTCCATGGGGATTTTTTGGATGAACTGGCGGATGGCGGCGGCAGGGACAAATGTGCCGGTTGGATTATTGGGGTTGGTGATGAAGATGATCTTGGTTTTCTCATCAATGAGCCGGGTCATGGCTTCCAGGTCGAAGCGCAGGTTCTCATCCATGGGCGCTTCCAGGAAAGCCGCCTGCCCAGCGAACTCGGTGGTGGCGATTTTGTAAAGGGAAAAAGTTTTTTCCGAAGTCAAAACTCTTTCGCCGGCTTTTAAGAAAGTCCGGACGAGCATGTGAATCAGCTCCACCGAACCGGCGCCGACGATGACCTGTTCCGGCTGCAGGCCGTTGAGTTCGGCCAGACGCCGGCGTAAGTAGAAGTTATCGGAATCGGGATAAGCGTGCACCTGGGAAAGCTCGTCCTTGATGGCTTCCCTGACATTTTCCGGAATGGGCAGCATGTTTTCATTGGAGGCCAGCTTGATTATTTTTTTCAGGTTGAATTCCCTTTGGATTTCTTCAACCGGCTTCCCCGGGATGTACGGGGATATTTGCAGGATGTTGGGGTTGACGGATAGTTCCATGTGCGCCTCCTATTTAAACAAAGAAGGTTGTTCCTTTTCTTCGAAAAGTTCGGTCAATTCTTCCAGAGACGGAAGCTGTGACAAATCGTTCAATCCGAAATAAACCAAAAATTCCTGGGTGGTGGCGTACAGGGCGGGCAAGCCGGGGACTTTTTTGCGGCCGCTGATCCGGATCAGTTTTTTCTGCAGCAGGTTTTTGACCGGGCCGGTTGCATTTACTCCGCGCATATCGGAGATTTCAGCCAGGGTGGCGGGCTGGCGGTAGGCGACGATGGACAATGTTTCCAGGGATGCCAGGGTCAGTTTGGTGGCCTGCTTAATGGTGAAGAAATCCTTCAGGGAGTCGTGCAGCTCGGGTTTGGTGACCAGCTGCAAGCCGCCGCCGCTTCTTTTCAGCTGCAAACCCCTTTCGGGGCGGTCCAGGAAATGCTCTTTTTCCAGGGTTTGCAAGATTTTTTCGAATTCCGTCTCGTCGGAGATCTGCAAGAATTCCATGATCCTTCCCAGTTCGAGCGGGTCCTTGGAAACAAACAAGATCGCTTCAATCAGTGCGGCTTGTTCGCTGGTCATTTTTTTAGTTGCTCAATTCGCAGGCTTCGTTGGCATACAGCGATATGGTGCCGAACAGCGATTCTTGCAGGGCGATCAGCAGATGGCGCTTGATCATTTCCAGCAAGGTGAAAAAACTGACCAGGATTTCTTCGATGGAGTCCAGTTTTTTCATATAGGCGCTGAAATCGATAAATCCGTTTTCTTTTATCAGGCCGGCGATCTCCGTTTGCTTGGCGGCGATGGAGTAACTTTTCGAAGAGACGTATAGAAATTGCTCGTTTTCCTTTTTCCTGACGATGGCAAAAAAGATTTCGGCCAGTTGAAAGGCGGAGACCTCCTTCAAGGTATACTCGCGGTTGGCGAAATTCTCGTTCAGCTCGAGCCGCCGCCAAAGCAGGCGCTCGGTGTATTCCATATCCTGCAGCATTTTGGAAATTTTTTGGATCTTTTCATACTCGATCAAGGTATAGAGCAGCTGCTTTTCCGGAGATTCTTCGGCCAGGCTTTCCGGCTTCGGCAGCACGGAGCGCGACTTGATATAGATCAAAGTCGCGGCGGTGGTCAAAAAGTCGCTTTCCCGCGAAGGATTGATCCCCTGCTTGTTTTCCAGATAAGAAAGATATTCGCTGGTGATCACCGCCAAGCGGATATCGTTAATGTTCAATTTGTTTTTGCGGATCAGGTGCAGCAGCAAATCGAGAGGGCCTTCGAAAAAATCGGTTTGCACCTGGTAGACGGGTGTTTCAATCATATTTTCATCAGTTCCCGCACCTGGGCGACCGTTTGCTTGGCGCGCTGGGTGGCACGCAGGTTGCCGGGTTCAAGAATATCGCGGACCGATATGTGCTCGTACTTGCCGCGCCGCTGGCGGAAAGGTTCCAGGAAACCGTTGATATTGGCTATCAAAATCTTTTTGCAGTCCAGGCAGCCTATTCCCGCCGTGCGGCAGCCCTCGGCCATGGCGGCGATCTCATCGGCCTTGGAATAGGCCTTGTGCAAGGCGAAAACCGGGCAGTCCTCGGGAACGCCCGGATCGCTGCGTTTTTTTCGACGCGTGTCGGTAACCATGGGCCTGATCTTTTCGTCGATCACGGCGGCCGCATCGCTAAGAAAAATGGCGTTGCCGTAACTCTTGCTCATCTTGCGGCCATCGACCCCGGGCAGTTTGGGAATGGGGGTCAGAAAGGGCTGGGGCTCGGGAAAACAATCGCCGTAAAGGCCATTGAAACGGCGCACAATCTCGCGCGCCAGCTCGAGGTGGAAAACCTGATCCTCGCCCACCGGCACGGTGTCGGCCTTCATGATGACGATGTCCACGGTCTGCAGCAGCGGGTAGCCGAGGAAACCGAAGGTGTTGATGTCGCGGTCGCTCAGCTGGGCCTGCTGCTCCTTGAAGGTCGGGACGCGCTCCAGCCAGCCCAGCGGGGTCATCATCCCCAGCAGCAAAAAAAGCTCGGAGATTTCCTTGATCGCCGATTGCAGGTAAACCACGCTTTTTTCCGGGTCGATGCCGACGGCCAGCAGGTCGAGGAGCGCCTGGCGCACGTTGGCTTCAATATTGCTCACGTCCTGGTATTCGGTGGTCAAGGCGTGCCAGTCAACGATGGAATAATAGCACTGGGCGGTTTCCTGCAGCTTGACCCAGCTTTTCAAGGCTCCTTCCCAATGGCCGAGGTGGGCCGCTCCGCTGCCGGTCGGGCGGATGCCGCTCATCACCACTTGCGGGTTCACGAGATCACCCCGGCCTTCAGCATGATAAAGATCAAGAATGGAAAGACCTTAAAGAGGATGGTGAATATGAAGTTGGCGATGAAATCGAGGGCGTGGGTGTAAATGACGACCAAAAGGATCAAGAAACCGTAGGGTTTGATCTTTTCGAACATGGCCAGGGCTTGGCCTTTGAGCAACCCTTCCAAGATGCCGCTGCCGTCCAAAGGGGGGATGGGAATCAGGTTGAAAACGGCAAGGAAAATATTGATCATCAGTAGGTTGGTGGCTATTTTTAACAGCAAGGCGACGCTGCCATTGGCAGAAAGCAGGATGGGGCTTTTAAAAATCCCCAGCAGCAGGATAACGACCAAAGCGGTCGCGATGTTGGCTGCCGGACCGGCGGCCGAGATGTACATGCCGTCGCGGCGGCGGTTGCGCAGGTTGTAAGGGTTAACCATGACCGGCTTGGCCCAACCGAAAACCGGGGCGCCCACCACAGCCAGTATCAACGGGAAGATGATCGTGCCGATCAGGTCAATATGGGCGATGGGATTCAGGCTGATGCGGCCCTGCAAGCGGGCGGTCGGATCGCCGAATTTGTCCGCGGCCCAGGCGTGAGCCGATTCGTGGATCGAAATGGCAAAGAGCACGGTGGCGAATTGGATCACAACGCGGAATATGTCTGTCATGATTTTTAAAAATAGCATAAATACCGGGCTCAGTCAATCAGAATCGCCGTTCACAGGGCAAAAATCGATATCCTGGCCGACGGCCCGCGGACGGCATTTGCATGGCTTCAACTGCTGCGGCTAGCAATCGGATTTTCATCCGACTTTGATTTCTGGTAGAATGAAGCCGGGGATGAGCGGCATGCTCCCGTTCCTCCCGGAACGAAGTGGAAATCACCGGATAGCTTCCGGATCAAGGAGTCACAGACATGCGAACTGACAAGCCCTGGCTGAAACATTACGGACAAGACGTACCCCATAGCGTGGAGCCGCCCGCGTTGACCCTACCCGAACTATTGCCCGCGGCGGCGGCCCGTTATCCCGAGCGAACGGCGCTAGTGCTGGCGGTTGCCGCGGCTGGGAAACTGTTCAGTTACTCGATCTCGTATGCCAAGCTCCGCCAGACAGTCACCCATTTTGCCGCTTCGCTGCAGGGTCTCGGCGTGCAAAAGGGCGACCGTGTGGCTATTTACCTGCCGAACTGTCCGCAATTTGTGATCACCTTCCTGGCCGCCGCCCAAATCGGCGCCATAGCCGTCCCCTTCAATCCGCTCTATTCGGCGCGCGAGGCCGAGTACCAGATGAAGGATTGCGGAGCCGAAGTGGCGGTCGTCCTCGACCGTTTCTTCCCGGTCGTTCATCAGGTCAGGGCGAAGACGGCGCTCCGGCACGTCGTGGTCACCCGCATCAAGGAATATTTCCCGCCGCTGCTCTGGTCGCTCTACACGCTGACCAAGGAACGCAAGCTGCCCCATTTTAAAATAAACCCGGAGGATTTCTGGTTCCCGGAGCTGTTGCGGCCGGGGACCCCACGCCCGGTGGCGGTTGAGCCCGAGGATACCGCGGTCCTGCTTTATACCGGCGGCACCACCGGCATTTCCAAGGGAGTCGAACTTAGCCATCGCAACCTGCTGATCAATGCCGAGCAAAACCGTGTCTGGGCAAACATCGGTGACGGTGATGAAATCACTTTGGCGGCCGTGCCGTTGTTCCATGGCTTCGGTCTGACCTGCTGCTTGAACCTGGGCATCCTCACCGGCGCCACCATCGTGCTGGTTCCCCTCCCGACCGACACCAAGGGACTGATCCAGACCATTGAGCGGCACCAGCCGACCATTTTCCCCGTTGTCCCGACCATGCTGGTGGCGATCAACCATTTCCCGAATGTCAGTAAACACAACCTACGCTCGGTGCGCGTCTGCCCTTGTGCCGGCAGCGCTTTGGCTCCCGCGGTGCAGAGAACTTTCATCGAACGCACCGGCGTGCGCCCCGTCGAAGGCTACGGGCTTACCGAAGCCGCGCCGGTGACACATGGTAACCCGCCTTTCGGCGATGATCGTCACGGAACGATCGGCCTGCCCTATCCCGGCACCGTGGCCCGCATCGTGGATTTTGAAACGGGAAAACAAGACATGCCTTTTGCCGGGGAGTGGACCCAGCCCGGCGAGATCATAATCAAGGGCCCGCAGATCATGAAAGGCTACTGGAACAGGCCGGATGAAACAGCCGCCCAGCTTCGCGACGGCTGGCTGCATACGGGGGACATCGGCCAGATGCATCACGACGGCTACTTCCGCGTCGTGGACCGCTTGAAGGACATGATCATCCGCAGCGGCATGAACATCTACCCCGCCGAAGTGGAGGCCGTGCTGCATGAGCACCCCAAGGTGATGGAAGCGCTGGTGATCGGCATCCCCGACGACGTTCGCGGCGAACTGGTAAAGGCTTTTATCGTTCCCCGCGACGGGGTCGAAATAGACGAGGAGGAGATCCTGGCTTTCTGCCGCCAGAACATGGCCAAATACAAAGTGCCGGCCGTAATTGAAATCCGCGCTGGCCTGGTTCATTCCGCAGTGGGCAAGCCGCTGCGCCGCGCTTTACGCGAGGAGCTGGGCTTGGTATCGGTATGAGCGTGGATGCCGGAGCGCCCAACGCCCTGGTCACCGGGATCAGCGCCATGGTATCCGGGGCAACCGGTTTTTTGGGCGGTGTTCTGCTTTCCCGGCTGCGCGAAAAAGGATTCCGGGTTCGCGCCCTGGCCCGGCCGACCAGCGAGACCTCCGGCCTAGTCCGTTCCGGGATCGACATCAGCGAAGGCGATGTGCTCGACCGGCAATCGCTGCGTCGGGCCATGGCGAAACAGCACGTAGTATTTCACACCGCCGGTAGAGTTTCCGACCAGGGCTCCCGCCGTGCATTCTGGCACGCGAATGTCGATGGCACAGCCAACGTGATCGCGGCCTGTCGCGAGGCGGGGGTGAAACGACTGATCCACCTGAGTTCTTTGACCGTTCTCGGGCTGCCGCGTTCCGGGGCGCGGATCGATGAGCAAACACCCCTTGCCGATTCGCTTCGCGATCCCTATTCGGCCAGCAAATTGGCCGGCGAGAAGCTCGTACGCGTGGCTCATGGCAGCGGCGGCCTGGAGACTGTCGTAATCCGCCCCGGCATGATCTGGGGTCCGGGTGATACTACTATAATGCCCCGGCTGGTCGCGCTGCTGCGCCGCCGGCGATTGATTTTCATCGGCCGCGGCGACAACCATCTCGGATTGTCCCACGTGGAAAATCTCAGCCAGGGCCTAATCCAAGCGGCCATGACTCCCCGTGCCGCCGGGCAGGTCTTTCACCTGACCGACGGGGAAGAGGTCACGGCCCATGATGCATTTTGCGCGCTGGCCGCGACCCTTGGCGTGCCGCCGCCGCGATTTTCCCTGCCCTTCCCGCTCGTTTACTTCCTGGCGGCGCTGGCGGAGTGGTATGCCAGGTTGCGCGCCGGTGATGCGGCACCCGCCCTCAGCCGTTATGGTGTCCGTATGGTTGCCTGCGACAGCCGTTACGATATAGGCAAGGCCCAGCGCGAACTCGGCTACCGGCCAGCGGTGACCTTTCGCCGTGGAATGGAATCTCTGTTCGCGGCAGCGGTGGAACCATGAATAACGCCAGCCACTTTCCCCCTGCCGCGGCTTGCCCTGAAGACCGCATCCGCATCGAAAGCTTTGGCGTCCATATTCCTGAAAAGGTCCTCACCATGGAAGAATTGCTCGCTTCCTGCCGCCGCCGGCCGCGCTGGGACCTGGAGCGGATAACCGGAATCCATGAGCGACGGGTGGCGGTGAACGAGTACGCGGTCGATCTGGGCATCCAGGCGGCCAGGCAGGCGCTGGACATGTCGTGCTACCGTGCCGAAGATTTGGATGTCGTCATCTGTACGAGCATTTCCAAATACAACCGGAAGAACGAATTCCACCTGGAGCCGGCCAGCGCCGTGCGCATCCGTGCCGCCATCGGGGCCGGCCATGCCCGGGTGTTTGACGTGGTCAATGCCTGTGCCGGCATGTTTACCGGAATATACATATTGCAGGGAATGATCCGCTGCGGAATGGCCGAGCGCGGCATGGTGGTCAGCGGCGAACAGAACATGCCCATTGCCGAGACCGCCGCCCGCGAACTGCGCCACAGCTTTGACGGCCAGCTGGCGGCCCTGACCCTGGGCGACGGCGGCGCGGCGCTTGTCCTTGACCGCTCGCCCGACCCTCATTTGGGTTTCCAGTACATCGGCCTGGTCACGGGGGCCAAGCATGACCACTATTGTTATTCACGCCCGTCGCGGCATGGACCCGGCGGCATCCTGGTAACCAAGGCCCGCGGCCTGCAGCGCAAGGGCAACGAGCACTTCCCCGCTTACTTCAAGCGTGCCCTGGACGCCAGTGGCTGGAGCCTGGACGATCTGCAGCACATTATCCCGCACCAGGTTTCGGTCAGGGCCATCGAGAACGGCGTCCGGGCCGTCGGCAATTACCTGGGCGCCACAGTCCCCGACATTACCAGGTGCAGCGCCGACCACTACGGCAACACGTCTACCACCAGCCATTTCCTGGCCATCCATGACGCCATCCTGCAGGGCCGCATCCAGAACGGACACAACGCCATGCTGGTGAGCGGCGCTTCCGGAATCGTGATCGCCCACGCCACCTACACTTTCGACGATTTGCCGCAGCGTTACCGGGCGCGTTTTTCCGGGGTGAGTTGACATGCGCCGTTGCCGCATCGAAAGCCTGGGGGTCAGCCTGCCGCGCCGGCATCTCCTCCGCTGGGGCTCGGTCCGGCACGCGGTCGAAGCGGGGCAACGGTGCCTGAAAGCATCGCGGCACCGCAAGGCCGATATCGGCCTGCTGATCAACACCGGCATCCATCGTGACCACCATATCTGCGAACCGGCCATGGCTGTCTTCATTCAGCACCGGCTCGGCATCAACATTGAATTCCAGAACCGCTGCACGCTGGCCTTTGACTTGCAGAACGGAGGCTGCGGCTTGCTCGATGCCGCGCAAGCGGTCACCGCGCTGCTGCAGGACGGAGAGGTCGAAGCCGGACTGGTGGTGGCCAGCGAGACCAACCCCGACCGTCGGCCCGATCCGGGTTTTACTTACCCGGCCAGCGGAGTCGCCATGCTGCTGGATCTTTCCCCCTGGCGGGAAAGGGGGTTCGGCGGGTTCGCCTTCCATACGCGGGATGATTATGCCGCTGCCTATACTTCTCTGGTCAGCCTGGCGGAAAAAAGGGGACGGATCGTCCTTAAACGCCAGGCCGAACTCGCGGACATCTATCTCTCCATGGTTGGGGCGGTGGTCGACGATGTATTGGATCGGGATCATCTGCGCCGGGAAGATATAGATTTTGTAGTTCCCGCGCAGATATCGGCCGGCCTTCTGTCCCGACTGCCGGCAACCATAGGCTTTCACGGAGACAAGGTAGTCAATCTTTCCAGCTGGCTGCCGGACACGCTTTCCACTTCTTTGTTCCTGGCCTTCAATACAGCCCTAACCGCCCGCCAACCCCTTCCCGGCCAGAAGGCGTTGCTGCTGGCTTTTGGCTCCGGGATTACCGTAGCCGCGGCCACCTACCGTTTTTAGGAGGAACCCTCAGATGTTTATTGATTGTTCTCATTTCATTATGGAGCACAGAAGAAATGGCTGTCTTTAATTTAAAGGAAAACCAGACAACGGTCGGCCGCGAAATTGTCGCCGGTATGGTCACCTTCATGGCCATGGCCTACATCATTTTCGTCAATCCGAAAATATTGGCCGCGGCTATGGGGAATGATCTATTTCCGGCTCTGGTATTGGCGACATGCCTCGGGGCCGGTATTTTGAGCATTCTCATGGGGCTGGTCAGCAACTATCCCCTGGCCTTGGCTTCGGGCATGGGCTTAAACGCTTTTCTGGCGTACGGGGTGATCCTGGGCATGAAAGTTCCATGGCCGACGGCCATGGGCATCATCTTCATCGAAGGGGCGGTGATCACTCTCTTGGTTTTGACCAACGTCCGCAAACAAGTGATGAACGCCATTCCCTTGGATCTTAAGCGGGGCATCGGCGTGGGCATTGGGCTCTTGATCTCACTGGTTGGCCTGGAAAACGCCAAGTTGATCCTCCCCAGTCCGGCGACCTTGCTGACTTTTGGCAAGCTCGGCCCCGAAAGTTTGATCGCCATAAGCGGACTTTTATTCAGTGCCTGGCTGATGGCCAAAAAAATCAGGGGGGCTTTTTTGCTGGGCATTATCTTTTGCACGGTTGTCGCCGTGTTGGCCGGCTTGGTGTCGCCACCCGCAGCCTGGGTCGCCGGCATCAAACCCGAATATTTTAAGACCATGTTCGCCCTGGACATCGGGAGTGCCTTGCGCCTGGGGCTGCTGGGCACAATTTTCGCCTTTTTGATCAGCGATTTTTTTGATACCATGGGCACGGTTGTGGCGGTGGGCGAACAAGGGAACTTTATGGACCGCGATGGACAAGTCCCCCGTTTGAAGAACATCCTGTTGGTTGATTCGCTGGGGGCCGTTTGCGGCGGCTTGCTGGGGTGCAGCTCGGTGACTACCTATGTGGAAAGCGCCGCCGGCGTGGCCGAAGGCGGGCGAACCGGTTTGACTTCAGTGGTCACCGGCTGCCTTTTCCTGCTGGCGGTCTTCTTCACCCCCATCGTGGCCATCGTCCCGGCTTACGCTACGGCGCCGGCGCTGATCCTCGTGGGCTTCCTGCTGATATCGGGTGTGCGCTCCATTCGTTGGGAGGAGAGCACCACTTCGCTGCCCGTGTTTTTGACCATCACCATGATTCCTTTCACTTTCAGTATTGCCAAGGGGATCGGCTACGGCCTCATCTCCTTCGTGCTGCTGAAACTGCTGACCGGGAAATGGAAGGAAATTCATCCTCTACTGGTCGTGGTCGCCCTGCTTTTTGCCGTCGATTTTTATCTTTCCTGATCGGCCGGTCCGAAGATCAGAATTGCAGATCCTGGCTTTCAGCGCCAGTCGAAGCGGGATAATTTTTTTTGTATTCCTGATCAAAGTCGCTTTTTCCGCAAAGCATCATGGCGCTGAGCGGCATTAGGGTTTTAACTTTTTCGGCCAACTGGTGGGCCAAACGGCGGATGTCCCATTGGGCGTGCTCGTCATCGCGCAGGCGCACAAAATGATACACTTCCCGCAAATTCATTTTCATCAGTATGTGGCGGCAATGGGAGTTGGTCAGGATGTAGTCGGCAGCCGGGCCGTACTTTTCCTTTATTTTCAAATAGGCACTGTTGGTCTGCTCAATGATTTGGTTGAATTCTCCGTCCAATCCGGCGGCGGCCACGCTTTCCGGCACGACATTGCCAAATTCCGGAAGATAGTCGCCGGCGATGAGTGTCGCCAGGCGGTGGCGTTTAAGCTGGGCGAAATTAGCGGCGCTGATAAGCGCCTGAAAGGTGATGTCGGCCAATTCAAACTCCCGCGGCGGTGCGTCAAAAAATTGGATCTTGCTGAAAAAATTCGTAAAAGCAGCCTTTTTTTTCGCGAAGCTCATTTTTTCTATGGCGGCCAGTGCCAGGGGGAATGAAATGTTTTTGGCGCGGCTCAAGAAGGATGTCAGGACAAGGTCGTCGCTGTTTTTGCTGCAGGAAACGATCTCGGGTTCCCTGGAAGCATTCAGAGGAGCGGTGACGGGGATGATATCCCAATGCGTTGATAGGGCCGCATTCGCCTCACGGTCAAACGCGGACGGTTGCGGGAACAAAATGATCGATGGGGCGATGGGCATGACCAGGGCATACATTTTTTTGGCGAGTTTTCGCACTTCTTCTCTGGCGCTGCAATTGCAGCGGCGGAAAAGATGTTCCAGGTTGCGGGCATTGATCGTCATGCCCACCTGCCCCTGGGTGGCCAGGGAAAGGATATAGCGGGCGTCTTCCTTGGCTTTGCCCTCCAGAAGTTTTTGCTCGGGCGCTCTCGTGCCGGCCTGGGCATATTGTTTCTGCCAATGTTCACACAGCGTGGAGAAAGCCTTTAGATAGAATTGGTTCTGCCGCTGAATGGTTTCTCCAAACACTTTTTTTAGCGACTGCTCCTTGACTTCGTCGGGCAGGATGTAATCCCCGGCCAAGGTGACATAACGCTGCGATTTTTCGGTGTACGAGACCAGGCGGAACCTTTCGATTTCCTCCAGGGCCAGACGGGAAATTCCCATGATATCAAAATTAAATACCGCATGCTCGGCCACCGAATGATGTCCCATGGCAAAGATAATCTTCTGGTTTAATTTTCTGGCTTTCTCGACATCCTGGCAGGCCTTTTTTCTAAGCTGGTCGATAGACAGGGGGCTACGGCTGATCCGGGCGTAGGCGGCGCTGAGTGTTTCTGGCGTCATGGTTGCGGAACCCGTGCGGTTGAGTCGCTTCAGGATGGCGCTGTCCACGTTGAAACCGGCCAGCTTAACCCGCAATTTGTCCTCCCGAATGGTTTAAAACAGCATCTAATTTTTACGAAAGTTTCAAATCGGTAATCCTTTTCAACACTTCCTGGGCGCTTTCATCTATGGATTGATGATTCCAGATATCGAAGGCGTGGATCTGATCGGCCAGGATGATCTGACCGTAAAGCTTGTCCATCGGCCCGGAATGGGCATGCTCATGGTCGCGCAAACCGCTCTTGGGAATTCTTTTTTCCAGTTCTTTGGCGTCGATCCGGACCCTGAATAGTAAGGCATACGAGTCAATCCAGAAGCGGTAGAGAGTTTCCAGCAGTCTACGATTCTCCTCCATTTGGCTGTTGGCTTTTTTTTCGGCCAGAAAATTTTTCCACTTTACCCAGTGATCCAGCAGCGAACAATCGCAGAGAAGGTAGTCCGGCTGGTTCAATGAGTGGATGTTCTCTTCATTGATCTGATTGGTGATGAAAAAAAACTGGCTGATGAAGCAGGCTTTTTGATCGAAATCGAACGGGCTGCTTAACCTGAGGTCGGGGACGTCCTCGACCCTGGATTTTAAAGAAAGTATTTTTTTAACTTCCGTCAATATCGAGGTCTTGCCGCTACCCGGAATTCCAGAAAAGGCGATCTTGTGCATCACTGGATTTTAGGCAAGATCGACTTGAAAGTCAAATTTACTTTTTTGAGAAACTTTGTTATGATTCGACTGATGAAATTTACGATTGAAAAAACTGTTGCTGAAAAAACCATCCCATGACCAATCACGAGATCGCCAGGATTTTTGACAAAACGGCTTTTTTCCTTTCATTGCAGGATGAAAATGACGCTAAGGTCGGCGTCTATGCCCGGGCCGCCAAGAATATCAATGAGTATCCGGTTGCCATCGAGGATATGCTTTTGGCTGAAGAAGATTTGATGAAAATCGAAGGCATCGGCAAGATACTGGCGCAACAGCTGGAGGATCTGGTCATTATCGGTTCTCTGCATATCCTGGATGAAATGCTGAAAAAATTTCCGGAGAGCTTGTATGAGCTGGCGCAGATCAAGGGCATCGGCCCGAAAACGATTCTGAAAATCTACCTCAATCATAAAATAAAATCGTTGGTGGAACTGAAATTGTTTTTGCGCAGCGGGGAAAGCCTGACGATCGCCGCTCCGGCCATAGGCAAGATTCAAGAATTTTTTGAAAAATGAAAATCGTCCTGGCTTCGGCTTCACCCCGGCGCCAAGAACTTTTGAAATTGATCGGCCTGAACCCGGAAATCATTATTCCGCATGTTGATGAAATCATCCGGCCGGGTGAAGCGCCCACAGTTTTTCTGGAGCGGGTGGCGGTCGCCAAGGGGATCGAGGTTTATCGGAAGAAATATTATTCTCACCTGCTGATCAGCGCCGACACGGTCGTGCTGCTGAACAATTCATTGATCGGCAAACCCGCCGATCGAACGGACGCCTTCAGAATGTTGCGGCTGCTTTCCGGGCAGCGGCACGAGGTGTTGACCGGAATTTCCCTGATGTATCAAGGTGAGACCCGTTTTGAAATTTCCCGCACCGCCGTCTATTTCAAAGAACTGACGGAAAGCGAGATTGATTTTTATCTGGACCATGAAGATTATTTGGATAAAGCCGGTGCCTATGCCATCCAGGGCCGGGCCGCCATATTTGTGGAACGGATTGACGGTTGTTTTTTTAATGTCATGGGCTTTCCTCTGAATTTGTTTTATCGCATGGCAGAGGACAGGGGATTGAATCTGTATGATTGAAAAGAATGCGCCGGGGCTTGCGAATGATGTGCCATTGGGAGCGACCGGTTTAAGGATCCTGCGCATGGGCATGGGGGGAATCCCCATCCAGCGGTTGTCCGTGACGCAGTCGGACCGGATTCTGGAAAATGCCATCGGGGCCGGGATCAATTTTTTTGACTCGGCGCGCATTTATACCGACAGCGAAAGTAAAATGGGACGGATCCTTTCCCGCCATAGAGGTGATGTGATCATCGCCAGCAAGTCCTTCAGCCGCGAGGCGGAAAAAATTTTGCAGGACATCGACGCCAGCTTGAAGCAATTGCAAACCGATTACATCGATCTGTACCAGTGTCATAACATCGCCAGTGAAAGCGATCTCGCCAAAGCCCTAGCGGCTGACGGGGCGGTAGCCGGTTTGGTCAAAGCCAGGGAGAAGGGAAAAATCCGTCATATTGGCCTTTCCGGGCATAAACCCCGGATCGTGAAAATGGCCTTGGCCCAATTCCCTTTCGAGACCATTCAGATCCCATGCAATTTCATGGAAACCGACGCCCTGGCCGACCTTGTCCCTCAAGCCAGACGACGGCAGGTCGGGATCATCGCCATGAAGCCGATCGGCGGCGGCAACATCAGGGAGATCCAACTGAATTTCCGTTTTATTTTTAACCAGGGTATCGATGTGGCCATTCCGGGCATGGATTCGGAAGTCCAGGTCGCTGAAAACGTTGCGGCACTAGCCGACCTGTCGCCGTTAACCGAAGCGGAAATCGCCAATTTACAAAATGAAAAAAACCGGTTGGGCGATAGCTTTTGCCGGCGCTGCGAATACTGCATGCCTTGTCCCCAGGGCTTACCGATCTCATTTTTGCATGTTTTGAAAAACTACTACTTCCTTTACGATTTGAAAGACTGGGTTTGGGAACGGATCAACAGCCTGGCTAAGACTTACAAGGACTGCGCGGTTTGCGGCGAATGCGTCAAAAAATGTCCCTACCATTTGAACATGCCCGAGATCTTCCGTGAGACCTGGGAAAAAATGCTGGCCGACAAGGCTGCAAAAAAATAAAAATTGGTCAGATTCATATGCGGGAACCGGTGAGCGATGGATAAACCTGCGCGATTTCCTTTTCCTTTCTCAGTATTGTCCAGTATCCAAGCCAAGGAGCTGCTGCAAGCCAAGGCCGATGGACTGGAAAGGTTCATGGCGTCGTTCGATCTCGGGCTCAGCCGGCAGGAAGCCCGGCTGGACCAGGTTGGGGTCGGCTCGGATAAACAGCCGCTGCTCGGTTGGGAGCAGTTGCGGGCCATCGCCAATTCGGAAAACAAGTGTTTCCGGGTGCTGAACAACCAGTATGAAGAGATCCGCGGCTATTCGGAATCCACCAGACGCACCTTCAGCCTGTTCGCGACCGCGGAGGCTCCGGCGCTTTTAATTTCCGGTCATGCAGCCGCCGTGATATCCATTGAACTCGATCCGGGTTCTCTGGAAATGGCCCGGTCAAATCCCTGGTCCCAGGAGTTGTTCAACCATCCCGGCATCCGTCTGATCACCGCTGACTGCAGCGAAGAGATCGCCAAGTTTGCTGACGGGTATTTCGACATCATCATCCATGATCCGCCCAGCATCAGTCTGGCCGGCGATCTCTATGGGGGGGCATTTTACCGTCAGGCTTGGCGCGTATTGGCCGCAAACGGCCGCATGTTTCATTATCTCGGCGATCCCAAAAGCGCATTGGGTGGTCGTGTTACCAAAGGAGTTGTCCGGCGCCTGCAGTCGGCCGGCTTTCGCCGCATTATCGCCAAGCCAATCGCTCATGGAGTTCTGGCCTGCAAGTAGCCGCTCCCTTTACACCCGCATATGGCTGTGATAAGGTTTTTCCATGCCCAGGAATGCGCAAAAATTGCTGTGGAAACCGGGAACAATGCTCTATCCGGTTCCTGCCGTTCTGGTAAGCTGCGGGGAATATGGGGGCGTGTGCAATGTTTTCACCGTTGCCTGGACCGGTGTCGTTTGTTCGGACCCGGCCACATGTTCGATTTCCATTCGTCCGGAGCGCTTTTCTTACCGGATCATCCGTGAGAGCGGTGAATTTGCCATCAACCTAACCACAGCGGCCATGGCCAAGGCCGTCGACTGGTGCGGTGTAAAAAGCGGCCGTGAATTCAACAAGTTCAGGGAAATGAAACTCACACCTCAACCGGCGAAATTCATCAAAGCACCGCTCATCGGCGAATCCCCCGTAAACCTCGAATGCCGTGTCAAAGAAATCCGTGAACTGGGGAGCCACCATATGTTCATCTCTGAGATCTTGGCGGTTCATGCCGACCCAGCTTATTTCAACCCCAGCACCGGATTTTTCGATCTGGCTGCTGCCGAGCCTCTGTGCTATTGCCACGGGCATTATTATCGCTTGGGAAAACATATCGGCAAGTTCGGGTTTTCGGTGGAGAAAAAAAGAAAAAAACGTCCCCCTTCCCGATAAAAAATGCGCTCTGCCTGATTGGGTTGGGAAAATGTTTTTAGCAGTTAAACACGCAAACAATTTTTACACTACCGATAGTCCTTTTGAAAAACCTCTCTGTCTTTACTTAAGGGTCAGGCTGTAATATAATTCAAATATGGATGCACGGCAACAGATCTTGGAAGAGAAGCTGCAGAACATTCTAAACCCGCGCCAGGCGAACAAGGAATTCAAAATTACCATCCGTTTTCAGAAACATTATTCCAAAAATTTTGAAAAAGCCCTGGCGCTGGCCAGGAAGAACAAGTATTTCCTCGAGGAAGGAGATGGAGATTTTTATAAGGCCTATGTCAGTTTTTTTCCGTCCGAGGTGGAGGATCTTTTTAACCTTTTTGAGCTGGTCAAGGAACATGAAACCACTAAAATTTATTTAAACAACAAAGCGATCCCGTATATTCACGATCTATGGCTTTTTTTAATGTGGTTTTACCGCATAAAATAGGTTTTTGTAAAAATTATTCGATAAGAACTTGACTTTTTTACAATATTAAATTATAATATGAATTTATTTGATTAATCCAATTTTTCCATAATTAAAATCATAGATTTAAATCCTAATTTATTATACTATTTAACCTGTTATTATTATTCCCCTTGGAGTGACCATATATATTTTTCATATTAATTCCACATATA
>JAPKZM010000103.1 GCA_026393775.1 Candidatus Aminicenantota bacterium | reverse complement strand
GATGGTGATGACCTCGGTGGACATGATCTTGCGGATCGGGTCGTTGATCTTGTTGAATTCCAGGGCGTGGATGATGTCTTCGATGCTGATAATGCCGATCAATTGTTTTTTGTCATCGACCACCGGGATGCCGGAAATTTTCTTGATCTTCATCAGTTCCTTGGCATGGGCGATCTTTTTTTCGCCCGAGATCTCGACCACGTGGGAACTCATGATGTCGCCGGCCTTGATGCCCTCGAAGATGGCCGCGTACTTGGCGAGCTTAAGATTTTCCGTCATCGCTGCCCCGCAGGCCGGAAGCGTATATCTTGCCGCAGGACGAGTACAGGTAGCCGCGAGTCCTGAGCAGCAGGAAGTTGTTGGCGCGGGCGTAGGCGATGGTCTCCGGGGCGATGCTCTTGCCGCGCACCACGATCAGGCCAAGCAGATCGGTGACCAGGGCGGTGCGGATGACCTGCGGATAGGTGTAGCCGGTGAGGATGATCATCCCCGGCTTGGACAGGGCCAGCATGTCGCTGATCATGTCGCTGGCGCCGACCGATTTCACTTCCTCGTCGAGCTTGTCCTCCCCGGACAGCACCTCGGCATCGAGCATGGCGATGATATCGCGGACTTTGATCATGTTTTCAAACCTCGGGCCGGGCAAAGCGAATCGGGCGCACGCCGCAGCCTTTCATTTCAGTTTTCGCTGTAGATCTCTTTTTCGTACTCGGTTTCCAGGCGCAGCTTGTGCTTGGCCTCTTCCTGGGCCAGGGCCAAGAAGGTTTCGCGCAGCCCCTCGTCCTGCGCCATGGCCGCCAGGTCGTTGTAGAATTTGAACGAGGCCTTTTCCCGGCGCATGGCCACGATCAGCGCCTCCTGGTAGTCCATGCCCGGGGTGGGGACGATGTCGACCAAGTAGTCGACGATCTTCAGGTCGGTCACCTGCTTGGCGGCCGGCTTGAAGGTGCTGCCCGTCTTGACCCGCTGGAGCTTTTCCTTGTGCTTGTTCTCCTCGCCGGCAAACTGGACGAACTGCTCGCTCAGCGCCTTGTTCTCCAGCTTCTTCGACCACTCCAGGTAGAACTGGCGCGCCTCCTCTTCCTTCTCGATGGCGAAGTCCAGGACCTCGTTGACCGACTTGAAGTTCGTCAGCATGGCCATGGGCTGACCGCAGCATACCAGTTCGCCCTTGCCCGCGGCGATCACCTTGACGATTTTTCCGCAGATCGCGCACTTGTAGAAATCGTTCATGGACTACCTCCAGATTTTTCAAAACCCGATTGTAGCATTGATGAAGAAAAACCGCAAACGGGTTTGGGGCTAATGCCTGGGTGAAGGAATGCTTTATGTAGGGGAAAGTTTCCAAACCCTCCCGCTAACTGGTGAAGAACAGCAACGGGTCGGTTTCAAACCGACCCCTACAAAAGAATAGGAATGAACGCGGGAGTGAAATAGTTGCTTGTGTTTAATTTTTCGCCGGAATATAATTCGGCCGTGGAATGCAATACCTGTAACGGCGAGATTCCCGAGGACGCGGTTGTCTGCCCGCACTGCGGAGCGCAGGCGGCTCTTGAATTGGGAAGGTTCGCTCGACTGAAAAAAATCTTTTCCAACCGCTATGATTTTATCCGCTTGCTGGGTATCGGCGGCTTTGCCGAAGTCTACCTGGCCCTTGACAAACTGCTGGAAAGGGAAGTGGCCATCAAGATCCTCCTGCCCCAGCACGGCCAGGACCCGCAGACAGTCGAACGCTTCCTGCGCGAAGCCAGGCTGTATGCCAAACTGGAGCACAAGAACATCATCCCGATCTATGACACCGGCATCCTGGAAGGGCATGTCTTCATCACCATGAAATACATCCGCGGCGAGAGCCTGAAGCACGTTCTGTTCGCCCAGAAAAGGATCGCCCCGGGGCAGCTGCCCGGCATCATCAGCGGCATAGCCCAGGCCCTGGCCTATATCCACCGCCAGGGGATCGTCCACCGCG
>JAPKZM010000286.1 GCA_026393775.1 Candidatus Aminicenantota bacterium | reverse complement strand
CTTGATGTCGCGGTGGATGAACCCCTTCTGGTGGGCATAATCCAGGGCCTGCCCCATCTGGAGCATGATGCGCAAGGCAACATCGGGCGTCAAAGCCCCCTGCTTAAGCCGCTCCTTCAAACTCTCCAGCAAACACTCCATGACAATATAGTGGCAGTTGGTGATGGCGCCCAGTTCGTAGATATGCAGGACGTGCGGGTGGCTTAGTTTGGCCGCGGTCTGTGCTTCCTTGATGAAGCGGGCGGAAAAACTCGCGTCGCGGAAAAGCTCGGGGATGATCACCTTAATGGCCACCTTGCGATCCAGGTTCTCCTGCACCGCTTCGTAGACGTCGGCCATCCCACCATGGCCCAGCATTTTAACGATCCTGAATCCCGGGATCACTGGAAGATCATTCATAATCATTCCTTTTTTGTATCATTGCCGCCTGTTTCGCAAGTATCAAATTCTTCAGCCGCTAAAAAGGCTTGAATCATGATTCTCCCATTATCTTTTAGTTTTCACTATAATTATTCTCTTGTTTATTGTCAAATATTCAATCTCCACGCGCTTACCTAGTCGGGTTGATTATTTTCGCAATCAGGGGAATGTCATCGGGATCAACGGCGGCGAAGCAGACGCGGTCGACCGCGGCGGGGATCAGGTTGTAATAAGATTGCAGCTCGGCAATGGGGATCAATTCACTTGTCTTCCAGTCACGTACCTGCAGTTTGACCACGAGCCTGCGGCCGAACTTTTCCAGGGCCGCGGCCGTCATCTTGGCGAAATAGGCCCGGTTATCAGCCTCGCTCAGTCCCAGCTCGCTCTTGATTTGTCGCTGGTAGGCCATCAGGTAGAAATAATCAAGGGAACTTGCGGCCAGGGCCTCCAGATCATGGGCGTACCAGGAACGTGCCCGCTCCGGCGTCAGCGGCGTCTCGTAATGGACATTCATGCCGATCTCGATCCCCGGGTTAATCGCCTTGCAAGCACGCACGATTTTTTCCAGCACCTGCGCCACTCGTTCGCATTTGCAGCGCGCCCAGGCTTTTCCGCTTTCGTTGTCGTCTCGCAACATCAGGCGCTCGTTGGCGGGCAAGCCGGTGGCCCGGGTAAAATAGGCTTTTCCCCAGTTGGAGAATCCCTCGCCGTGGCGCAATGCCAGGTCATCCTGGATCAGAATGCCCCGGATCGGTTTTTGTGCCAGCTGACTGAACAGGTTGACAATGACTCGCTCGGCTTCCGGGTTGAACACATCAAGTTTGGGGATAATGTGCTTTTTGCCGTTCTGCCATTCCCTATCCAAAAAGCGGGGATCCTTCAGCCAGCTGAAATAACGGCTCCCCATCCAAGCCCAGAGGCCGACGTCTCCGCGCCCGTAGCGCGGGGCCCAATCATCCAGCAGCGGGCGCACTGCCTTGAACAAGGAGTTGGCGAAATAGAGCCCGCCGTTCTTTTCATCGTCACTGAACACGCGCACGATGACCTTGGCGAATCCGGCCGCCTGCAAGAGAAGAGAGTCGGGGGCAATGACATAATCATTATTTCGCAGCTGGATCTCATGGCTGCGCACTGGGGTACCCGCCAAGCTACCATGGGCCGGCGTAGACGCCAGCCCTCCAGGGGCCGTCGCAACCGACAACGCCACACGCAGTAGAAGACCGAGGCTACAGAACCAGATTCCAGGCATCCGAGCTGTATTTTTCGGTCAAGTCCGCAATTTGCCGCTGATCTTCCTGATTAAAATTCAGTGGGAAAAAATCGCAGCCAATGAAGAATTTGAAGCTCTGCACCAGGGCGGCGGTCAATTCCTCGCGACTGCGCCCCGAAAGATCGCTCCAGGTGGTCATGCTGCGCGCGAGCAGCTCGGGGCTGAAATTGGCGCCCGAGGCATAGCGCTCGTAATTCATCGTCAGCGGGATGGAACCATGCTGCAGCAGGGCCTGCTTGTCCCTTTTCTGGGCGGAACCGATTATTTTCTTGCCGTTGACCTCAATCTCATTGGGAGTGGGAAACGAAAAACAGGGATTGTGGCTGCGTGAGAGCTCGGAGGGACCGCCCGGGGAGAGGACAGCCTCCACGCCGAGGGAACGCAGGGCCTGGACCAGG
>JAPKZM010000018.1 GCA_026393775.1 Candidatus Aminicenantota bacterium | reverse complement strand
CTATACCAGTGCCGACAGTGTCATGCAGATCGCCGCGCACGAGGAAATCATCCCGCTGCCTGAACTGTATGAAATGTGCCTGCGGGCCAGGAAGATGTGCGATGCCTGGCGCATCGGCCGGGTCATCGCCCGGCCGTTCATCGGCCGCGCCGGCAATTTCAGCCGCACGGCCAACCGCCGCGATTTCCCCATGCTGCCGCCACGCGAAACGGTCCTGGACATCCTGCTGAAAAACGGGGTGGAGGTGACCGCGATCGGCAAGATCGAAAATATCTTTGCCGGACGGGGCATCGACCGCTCGCGGCCCAGCCACGGCAATTCCGAGGGCATGAGTTTGCTGGGGGAGGAATTAACGGCAACGCGGCGGGGATTGATCTTTGCCAACCTGGTCGATTTCGACATGCTCTTCGGCCACCGCAATGATGTGGCCGGCTACGGGGCCGCCTTGGAAGCTTTCGACCGCGAGCTTGGACCGTTCTGGTCGAGGCTCGCCCCCGGCGACATGCTGGTCATCACCGCCGACCACGGCTGCGACCCCGCCTTCCCCGGCACCGACCATACCCGGGAATACGTCCCGCTCCTGGTGTATGGTCCCGGACTGCCGGCGCGGCCCCTTGGCGTTCGGCGCACCTTTGCCGACATCGGCGTTTCCATCCTGGAGATATTCGGCTTGACGCATGAATTTTCAGGGCAAAGTTTCATGGTTGAAATTTTTTCCGGCAAGAAATAGGGAGGCTTCATGGATCAATTTGAACGGATCATGGAGGCGGTCGGTTTCATAAAGAAGAATTGTTCCGTGCTGCCGCGGGTCGGAGTGGTCTTGGGCTCCGGGCTTGGGGAGTTCGCCGACCAGGTCCTGGATAAAACGGTGTTGGCCTATGCCGACATTCCCCATTTCCAGAAAGTCAGCGTTGCCGGCCACGTCGGCCGGCTGGTGCTGGGCAGGATCGGCAAGGTTGCGGTCGCGGTGCTGCAGGGCCGCTATCATTATTACGAGGGGCACGACATCCAGGACGTGGTTTTCCCGGTGCGCGTTCTTGGCCAGCTGGGCGTCAAGAGCCTGTTGCTGACCAACGCCGCCGGCGGCATCGGCCGGGAACTGCGCCCCGGCGACCTGATGGTCATCCGCGACCATATCAACCTGATGGGAATCAACCCCCTGCGCGGCGCCAACGACGAACGCCTGGGGCCGCGCTTCCCCGACATGAGCCATGTCTACGACCCTGAATTCCAGAAACTCATCGCTGGTGCGCAAAAGAAGATCGGCCTGGCGGCAAAAAAAGGCGTCTACCTGGCCTTGAGCGGGCCTTCGTATGAGACCCCGGCCGAGATCCGCATGCTGGCGACCCTGGGCGCCGACGCGGTGGGCATGTCCACGGTGCCCGAAGCCGTCTGCGCCCGGCACATGGGCTTGCGCGTGGCCGGCATCTCCTGCGTCACCAACCTGGCCGCCGGCATCTCTTCCCAGCCGCTCAGCCACCAGGAAGTGACCGAGACGGCCGAGCGGGTGAAGAACGACTTCATCCGTTTGCTAAGTCTGGTCATTCCGCGCCTGGCCTGAATTTTCATCCCCTTTTTCCGCGAATTTCATTAGCGCTATTTTCTCGGGCAAAAAAAAACCCCCGGCCGCGGGGCCGGGGGTTTTTATCGATTCAGACCCCGGTTAGGGGACCCGAAAATGCTTCAATTGAACAAATAACGCAGGCCGAGCTGCGCTTGCCAGCGAGTGCCACTCTGGCTGAGAGAGAAGTGGTTGCGGGCGCTGTAACTGATCTTCTGCTTGCCGGTTGCTGCATCGATACCCAAGAAGTAGATCGGGGTATCGTTCTGCTGGTAGACGTACCAGGATTTGCCCCAGTTGCTGTCCAGAAGGTTGAGTACATTGACGATGTCCAGGGTGATCTGCAAGCGATGCTCCTTCAGGCCGGGGATGGGGATGTCCTGCGCCAGGCGGGCGTCGAGGCCGTGGAACCAGGGCTCGCGGCTGGCGTTGCGCTGGATAATGGTGCCGCGGGCGGCAGCCAGGGCCGGGTCGCTTTCGATATAGGCGTTGAATTCTTTCCAGGCGGCGTTCTGGTCGGCCAGTTTTACGCCTTTGTCGGTGACCATGATGACATCGTTGAGGGAAAGGGGCACAAAGATCAGGTCGTTGCCGTAGGAGCCATCGCCGTTGGCGTCATTGCCGTAGTTATTGTAGGTGGTGGAGTAGGGACGGCCCGAACGGCCGCCGTAGAACAGGCCGAGACTGGTCGGGGCATTGTTGAGGAAGTGGAACGTGTAGGAGATGGCGGCGCCGATGCGGTGGCGCACGTCGTAGTTGGACCAGGTGAGCTCGGGGTCGTTGGCGCTGTAGCGGACGGGGTTGTAGCCGAAGTTGGAGGCGGCCTGCGAAGAAGTGCCCGAGTTGACGTCCTTGGCCTGGCCGTATGAATAGGAAAAGTTGGCCCAGGAGTCCTTGTTGAAACTCTTTTGCAACTGGAGCGAGAGGCTGTATTGGTAGCCCTGGGTCGAATTGGTCAGGTAGATGACGTCATAGAATGATGCGGACTTGTCGCGTTTGTACAGTATGCGGCCTCCCCAGTCGGGAACGCCGGTTTCTCTCAGGTTCAGGTTCTGATAGAGGATCTCGTTGATGTTCTTGGAATAGATGAACTCCAGGGTGCCGATGATGCCCCAGGGCAGTTCCTTGTCGAGGGCCACGTTGGTGCGCAGCACCTGAGGATAGGTGAAGTCCTTGTCGATGACGTCGACTTCGCTGATGCCGGATTTCAACTGAGAGTAACCGGTTTCGGGTTGGTTATATGGGTCTTTCTCAAAAGCGAAGGTGGGATTGGTTATATTGTAACGGGTGAATTCCAGGCCGGTGTTGGAATACTGGTTGGAGATCCAGACGTAGGGGGTGCGGCCCGAGAAGATACCGATGCCGCCGCGCACCTGGGTCTTCTTGTCCTTGTTGACGTCCCAGTTGAAGCCCACGCGCGGGGAGAACAATAGGTTGCCGCTGGCCGCCTGGTCGGTCTTGACGCCGAAGGTCTGTTCCACCAACGCGTTGGCGGCCGGGATGTCGCTGATGATCGGCACGTCGAGGCGCACGCCCAGGGTCAAGGTCAGGTTGGGCAGCACGGCCCAGTTGTCGCCGGCGTAAGCGCCGAGCTGCTTGACGCCGAATTCGGCCCACCACTTCGCCTTGGGGTCGCCGTTGTAGAAGTCGTGGTAGTATTTGGAGGCCTTGCCGTTTTCGAAGTCGTTCAAGCTGGCGAATTCCCAGTAGCCATAGTAGTTGCGGATGTAGAGGTTGGCGAAGTTGAAGATTTCGTTGTGGGTGCCGACGGTGAAGGTGTGCTTGCCCGTGTACCAGGTCAGGTTGTCGGTGATCTCGATGATGTCCTGGTTGAGGCCATTGGCGCCCGAGTACTGTTCGGTGCCGGCGGTAAAATTATAACCGCCGCCTATCTTGACGTTCACCTGCGGGAAGATGATGTCCCCGGTGGAACGTTTGTCGCGGATGGTGGTGTAGTTCAGGGTCAGTTCGTTGAACATGTTTTTGCCCAGGGTGCTGTTTAGCTGGAGGACGGTGGAGTTGGTTTTGTTGTCCATCTGGTAATAGGCGTCAGCGAAGGGAAACACCGTGCCCGTGGATTTGGAGGGGACCTTGTCTGACGAGCCTGAAACATAGTTGTGGCGCAGGGTCAGGCGGTGCTTGTCGCTGATGTTGTAGTCCAAACGCACGAAAATCTTGGAATTGTCGTTGATCACGTCCTTGTAGCCCTCGCCGTAGCCACCCGGATCGTAGCCGTACTTGTTCTTCAGGATGCTGACGAAGCGGTCGGCGTCGGCCTTGGTGATATTGGTGCCGCCGAAGTCGTTCTGATTGCCGCTGTCGTCGATGATTTGGAGGGGGGGAGTGAGGTTGTCGCCCATCTCGCCGCTGAGGAAGAAGAAAAGTTTGTCCTTGAGGATCGGGCCGCCGACGCGGAAGCCGTACTGCTTTTCAGAGAATTTGCCGTACGCGGTCTGGTCGGGGCCTTTGCCCACGAGATCCTGGTTGCGGCCGAAATAGTAAGCCGAACCGATGAACGTGTTGGTGCCGCTGCGGGTGATGGCGTTGATGCTGCTGCCGGTGAAGCCGCCCTGGCGGACGTCGTAGGGGGCGATGACCAGCTGGAATTCCTGCACGGCGTCCAGGGAGATCGGCGCGGACAGGCCCGGTGAACCGCTGCCGGCGAGACCGAACAGGTCGTTGTTCACGGCGCCGTCGATCTGGATGTTGTTGTAACGGCTGCTTTTGCCGGCGGCCGAGAAGGCGCCGCCGCCGCGGGCGTCGACCTGGGGAGCGAGCCGGGCGAAGTCGTCGAACGAACGGCCGATCGACGGCATGCTCTCGATGATGCTGGTGGAAATGTTTTGAGAGGCGCCGGTGCGTCCTTCGGAGATGATCGGGTTGGAAGCGCTGACCGTGATCTCCTCAAAGATGGCTTCCAGGCTCATTTTAAATTTCAAATTGCGGTCTTCCCCCAGTTTCAGGATGAGGCCCTGCAATTCCTGGGGCTTGAAAGGATCGATGGCGACCTTGACCGTGTATGGTCCGCCAGCTTTGACGGCCGGAATGTTGAAGAGGCCGTCCTGGCGGGTGAGTGCGGTGTAGAGGGTGCCGGTCGGGTTGTGCAGAGCGGTCACGGCGGCCCCGACGATCGGGTTGCCGTCACTGTCTGTGACCAGACCGTTGAAGGCTGCGCTCGTCATGCCCTGGGCCATGATCAGCCCAGGCAGGATGATGCAGCACATCATGAGTGTGAGCAACATTTTTTTCATGAAAATA
>JAPKZM010000046.1 GCA_026393775.1 Candidatus Aminicenantota bacterium | reverse complement strand
GGCGAAACCGGCTTTTTGGAACTGGCCGTCGACGTTGGAAGTGAAGACGAAATATCCTCCGCTTTTGGCCATGGCCCATTTCAGCAGCAGGCCGAATCCCGGGTGGGGAATCGTCCGCCGGTAGAGGTTGAGGCGGTGGCCGTAAAAGCCCCAGGCAAGTTCCGAATCAGTACTGAACCATTCTGGATTGGCCAGGTCATAAAAATCGAGATTGAGTTTACGGTAAGGAGGATAAGCGTTCCAGAAGCCTTCTGCGCCGCGGAAATCCGGCAAGCCCGAATCGACGCCGATGCCCGCCCCGGCGCAGATCAGTAGCGCCTCGGCCGCCGCGATGATATCGGCGGCCTGCCGGATCCCGTCCTCGTTGCCGGAGGCCATTTTTAAATATTCTTTTCCTGGACCGCCTTGAACAAGGGCGGCGGTCCGGTTTCGCTTCTGGCGGCCGGCGCATGAAAACCGGACAGGGCGATGCCGGCCAGGCGGACCGGCTTGCGGCCGGCCTCGGTGCGTTCCAGCAAGGCGCAGGCCGTCCGGAACACTTCGGTCGCTGAGGTTAAAAATTGAGCGCTTGTCTGGCGCCGGGTAATGGTTTGAAAATCGAAATATTTGATTTTCAAGGTTACCGTGCGCGCCAGTTTGCCTTCTCCCCGGAGTTCCGTGAAAACCCGCTGGGCGCATTCGCGCAGGAATTCCAGCAAAGATTCCTTTTCCAGGATATCCCGGGCGAAGGTTTCTTCGGCACCGTATGACAGGCGTTCGCGCCAGGGGGTCACCGGGCGCTCATCGATGCCGCGGGCGATATCGTAAAGATAGAGGCCGAATTTCCCGAATTCCTGCTCCAAAAATTTCAGCGTTTTATTTTCCAGCTCGGCGACCATGCGGATGCCCAGCCGCCGCAGGTGAGCGTCGGTGACCGGGCCGATGCCGGGAACCTTGATCAGCGGCAGGGGGCGGATGAAGTCCATGACCCGTTCCGGCCGGACCACGCACAATCCGTCCGGCTTGCGGGCGTCGGAGGCGATCTTGGCCACGAACATGTTGGCCGCCACCCCAGCCGAAGCGGTCAAGCCGGTCGCGGCGAAAATCCGTGCCTTGATCTCCTTGGCCACGCGGGTGGCACTGGGCTCGTTTTTCTTGTTGCGGGTCACGTCCAGATAGGCTTCATCCAGGGACATGGTTTCGACCAGGTCGGTGAACTCGAACATGATATGCCGGATCTGTTCGGACACCTGCTGGTATTTCTTGAAATCCGGGGGGATGAACAAACAGTGGGGGCAGCGGCGCCGGGCTTCGGCGCAGGACATGCCCGAATGGATGCCGAACTGGCGTGCCTCGTAGTTGGCCGTGGTCGCCACCGAACGGCTGTCGGGGCGGCCACCGACTACCAGCGGTTTGCCGCGCAGCTCGGGCCGGTCGCGCATCTCCACGGCGGCATAGAACATGTCCATGTCGATGTGGATGATTTTACGCTGCGGCGGATCGGGAAGCATGGGACGAAACTAGCACAGCATCTCAACCCTGTCAATGCGCCGGCCGAGCTCCAAACCCGGATTGCCAAAACCGATTTTTTCCGCTACAATACGATTTTGCGCTGGAGATTCTGCTCGAAAGCATTGCCCGCTTCGGAGGAAAAAAGATGCCGCTGGACCTGCTGGGAAAAATCATGGCCATTTTGTGCGCTGTCGTCTGGGCCGGTGCGGTCATCCTGTTCAAACTGGCCGGAGACAAGGTCCGGCCGCTGGTGCTGAATCTCTACAAAACCGCCCTGACCGTCGCCGTCCTGTTCCCGCTGCTGCCATTGCTGGGGGTCCCGCTCATCCCGGAGGCTCTTGCGGGCAGGCACTGGCTGGCGGTCATGGCCAGCGGCATTCTGGGCATCGCGGTTTCCGACACCCTGTTCTTCGCCTGCCTGAACCGCTTGGGGGCCGGCATGACCGCCATTGTCGACGCCCTTTACGCTCCGTTCGTCATGACCGCGAGCTGGCTGGTTCTGTTCCAGAAACCGCGTCTGGAGCAGATCGGCGGCGCCATGCTGGTGATCGCCGCGGTGCTGGTGGTGGCCCACAGAAAAAGCGGTACCCCGCAGCCGACCCGGCGGGTCCTGACCGGCATATTTTTCGGAGCCTCGGCCATGGCCATCATGGCGGTCAGCATCGTGCTCATGCAGCCAGTGCTGAGCCGGGTGTCGGTTTTCTGGGTGACCGAACTGCGCATGCTTTCCGCCCTGGTTGTGCTGCTGGTCATGTTCGCCTGGCAAAAGGACCGCCGCCGGCAGCTGGCGCCGCTGTGGCAGAAAGGCAGCCGGCATTACGCCTTCTGGGGGGCGCTGCTCGGCAACCTGATCTCCATGACCCTCTGGGTGGGAGCGTTCAAGTTCACGGCGGTCAACTCGGCCGCGGTGCTCAACCAGACCAACACCGTTTTCGTAGTCGTTTTGGCCAGCGTTTTCCTGCATGAAATCTTCACCCGCCGCCGTCTGCTGGCAACGGCCCTGGCCGTGGCAGGTTCATTGCTGGTCTTACTTGGATAGAACATTGTTTCTATGTTGTTCCTGGCAGGCTTTCCCGCCATTCGCCTCCACTTTTTCCCGCTACGCTGAAGCCTGCGGGAAGCGTCAGCCGACTCCTTGTCGCCTGCAAGCCGTTCCGGCGAAAGCCGGGGCGCCTGCCAAGGTGGTGAGTTATTTAGTTTCTTATTTACACCCCTCCTCCGCTCTGGTAGAATCACAATATGAAATATAGTTGGCTTCCTCTGCTCCTGCTGCTGCCTGTGCTTCTGCCGGCGGCCAGCGAAACCGAATACACCACCGCGCGTGAAAAAATGGTCAAGGAGCAAATCCTGGAAAGGGGCATCACCGACCCGCTCATCCTCAACGTCTTCCGCAGGGTCAAGCGCCACTTGTTCGTCAACCCGGCTTTCCGGCCCGCGCAAGCCTACGGCGACTATCCCTTGCCCATAGCCGAAAACCAGACCATCTCGCAGCCGTATATCGTGGCCTTGATGACCTACGCCATCGCCCCGGAAAAGAAAAAAAAAGTTCTGGAGATCGGTACCGGTTCCGGCTACCAGGCGGCCGTGCTGGCCGAACTGGTCCACGAGGTCTTCACCATCGAAATAAACGACAAGCTGGCCAGCCAATCCAAGAAACTGCTCCACGACCTGAATTACCGCAATATCCATTGCCGGGCAGGCAACGGCTACCTGGGCTGGCCCGAGGCCGCGCCCTTTGACGGGATCATCGTCACCTGCGCGCCGGACGATATCCCGCCGGCGCTGATCGAACAGCTTGCCGTCAACGGCCGCATGGTCATCCCCATCAGCTATTCGGCCAACGTCCAAGACTTGCTGCTGGTGGAAAAGCTGGCCACCGGCAAGCTGAAGAAGACCAACCTGATCCCGGTGCTTTTCGTCCCCATGATCCATGCCGGCAATGGCCGTTGACAGCCTGTCCGGCCTCAACCCCGAGCAGCAGGCGGCCGTCCTCCATTTCGATTCGCCCCTGCTTATCGTCGCCGGCGCCGGCTCCGGGAAGACCAGGGTCATCACCCACAAGATCGCCCACCTGATCCTGGAAAAAGGGCTGCCGCCCCAGCATATCCTGGCCGTGACCTTCACCAACAAGGCGGCCAATGAAATGAAAATCCGCAGCGAAGCCCTGACCGGCATCGAAGCCCGCCTGTTCAACATATCCACCTTTCACTCCCTCGGCCTGCGTATCCTGCGTGAATCGGGAAGCATTCTGGGCTTCGATTCCCAGTGGCAGGTAATGGACGATGACGAGCAGCAGCGGTTGATCGAACGCTTGCTGCGGGAAAATTTTCCCTATCTGGGGCGGGACAGCGATGACATCCGCAGGAAAATAAGCCTCGCCAAAATGAACCTCAACTACCCGAACAACGGCGAATTCCTGCGCCAGAAGGGTTTTTCTGAAGATGAGATCAGCGTTTTCGCCCACTACCACGCCGCCCAGCAGAAAAACAAGCTTTGGGATTACGAGGATCTGATATCGTTCGCCGTCATCCTGTTGCGCGACCACGACGCGGCCAGAGAAAAATACCAGAAAAAATTCCGCTACGTGCTGGTGGATGAATTCCAGGACACCAACCCCAACCAGTATGAATTGATCAAGCTGCTTTGCGGCGATCGCCGCAGCATCACCGTCGTCGGCGACGACGATCAGGCCATTTATTCCTGGCGCGGCGCCAGCGTCCGCTTCCTTTTCGACTATGAGCAGGATTTCCCCGGCACCCGCATCATCAAGCTGGAGCAGAATTACCGTTCCAGCCCCCAGATATTGAGCTTCGCCAACCAGCTGATCAGCCAGAACGCGCTGCGCAAGATGAAGCAGATGTGGTCGGACAGCGACAACGGCCACCCGGTATTCGTCCTGCGCAGCCGCTCCAAGGAGGAGGAGGCTGAAGAGATCGCCCGCCTGATCATCCGCCTCAAGGAGAGCAATCCCGAATTGTTCCCCCTGGCCATTCTCTACCGCATCAACTCCCAATCGCTGGCTCTGGAATCCGAGTTTCTCAAGCAGAACATTTCCTTCCGTATCCTCAAGGGGCTGCGCTTCTTTGAACGCAAGGAGATCAGGGACAGCCTGGCCCTGCTGCGTCTGGCCCTGAATCCGGCCGATGACCTGGCCTTCATGCGCCTGATCGAATTCCTGCCTTTGGGTATCGGCAGCAAAACCCTGGAAAGCTTGAAAGGTTCGGCCAGGGCAGAGTCGTTGTCCCTCTTCGCGGCGCTGGAAAAGTGCCTGCCGGAAAAATTCAATGCCAAGCCGCTCTTTTCCCGGCTGCGGCAGGCGCAACTCGAAAAAGGCACGCAGGCGGTTTCCTCGCTCTATGCCAACCTGCTGGACGTTTCGGAGTACAGGGAGGTGCTCCGCGAGAAGGCTGAAGAAGAGAGGCTGCTCAACATCAAGGAGTTGGAGGAATTCATCCAAAAATGGGAAGCGGAAAACCCGGCCGCTCCTTTCAGCGACCTGCTCGACCGCATGAGCCTGGATGCCAGGGAAACACGCCGCCCGGAGAAAACCCCGGTTTTCCTCCTGACCATGCACAATGCCAAGGGTCTTGAATTCCCCGCCGTTATGGTCAGCGGCATCAACTCGGCCTACATGCCTTTTTTCCTGCGCAAGGGGCGCGAGGAGATCGAGGAGGAACGGCGCCTGTTCTATGTGGCCTGCACCCGCGCCAGCCAGCTGCTGGTCATTTCCACCGCTTCCGACCGCCCGTCATTTTTTTTGCAACAGATGGCCGCATCCACGTACCTGCCCGTGTATTCATTCAGGGAAATCATCGACGCCATCTTCCCCGTCGCGCCGGCCGCCGCCGGCCAGGGCGAGGGAAAATTTATCGTCCATCCCATTTTCGGGCGCGGGCGCATCGTCGACAAGATCTCCGCCAGCAAGTACCTGATCCATTTCGGCGACAAGGGCAACAAGCTGATCGACACGTCGGTGGTCCAGGTCGAGTTCGTTTAACCGGAACTCGGCGTAAGGTTAACGGCGTACGGCTGACGGCAAGAGGTCAAAACGAAAAATGACAGCGTTCGTCAATGGCTTTACCGTCTACCGTACACCGAATACCGTACGCCGAGGTTTCCCCAGGTCAGGGCAGCACGTAGAAAAGAACGGCGAAATAATGGCAGGCGCCGCCGGCCAGGACGAAAAGGTGCCAGGCGGCATGGTGATAAGGAAGTTTTTTCCAAAGATAAAACAAGGCCCCCACCGTGTAACTTAGCCCACCGGCCAGCAGCCAGAGAAGTCCCGGCAGCGGCAACCTGGCCAACAATGGCTTACCGGCCACGACCACCAACCAGCCCATCAGCAAGTAGATCAGCGTCTGCAATACCCGGAAGCGGCCGACGAAAAAGACCTGGAAAACGATCCCGGCCAGGGCCAGCCCCCAGATCACGCCGAACAGGCTCCAACCCCAGCTGCCGCGCAAGGTGACCAGGACGAATGGCGTATAGGTCCCGGCGATGAGAAGGAAAATAGCGGCATGGTCGATGATGCGAAAAATGTGCTTGAGGCGCGGACTGGGGCAGCTGTGGTAGAGGGTGGAACCGGCGAACATCAGGACCAGCGTGGCGCCGTAGATGCTGCAGCTGACGATGTGCCAGGCATTCCCGCGCAGACTGGCCATGACCACCAACACAACCAATCCTCCCAGGCTGAGCAGGGCGCCCAGGCCGTGGGTCAGGGCGTTGATCGTTTCTTCCTTGGGCATGGGACCTCTTGGGCAATGGAGGTAATCCCCCACTGGAATTATCTTATATCACGGGGGATTTTCAGATTCAACTTATCCGCCACTATTCGGAGCGCAGGGTCTCCACCGGGTTGATATGTGCGGCCCGGATCGACTGGTAAGAGACGGTGAGCCCGGCAACTAAAAAAGTCAAGGAGCAGGCCAGGGCAAAGGGCCACCACAAAAGAGGGATATGAAACGCATAATCGTTCAGCCATTGACTCATCGCATAATAAGCAATGGGACAAGCAATAATGCTGGCTAGCAATACCCATTTGAAAAATTCCCTTATAAATAACAGGACGATACGGCTTGCGGAGGATCCCAGAACCTTACGAACCCCTATTTCCTTTTTTCGCTGCTCAGTCATAAACGACGCCAGGCCGAATAACCCCAGGCAAGCAATAAATAAAGCCAGTAACGTAAACGAATCGACCATTCGGGAAACAGTCTCCTCAGAAAGATACAAGCGATTGAATTCTTCATCCAGGAATTTGTATTCAAATGGAAAATGGGGGGCAAACCGCCTGCACACACCTTGGATATAATTCAGGGTCTCTTTGATGCCGCCAGGTCTGATTTTAGCAAATACAAAGCGGTGAAAATATTCATGGTGCCGGGGATGAATGAGCAAGATCAAAGGACCGATCGGTTCACTGATATGCCTGAAATGAAAATCCTTGACCACACCGATGATTTGTCCTTGCACATTCATGTACGTGATGCCTTTGCCCACCGGATTTTCCAGTTTCATCAATTTGACCGCCGCTTCATTGACGATGAAGTTGGATATATCCGATGGACGATTCTTGGAAAAATTCCTGCCTTCTTTGAGTTTCATGCCAAAGGTATCGAGATAGTCATATTCGCCGATAACAAACCGGAGGATGGCGATGTCGGTGGGTGATTTGCCTTCCCACCAATCGATGCCGTTGACTGACCCGATCCGGGTGGGGATCGATGACGCAACGGTCACATTTACTATTTTGGGGCTTTGCCGCAATTCCCGCTTGAGGGACTGGAATTGTTTGGCCAGTTCATCATTGACGGGCAAAATGACTACCTGCTCCCGGTTCCAACCCATATCTTTGTTCCGGATATAGTGAAGCTGCTGCCGAATAATCAAGGTGCCGATAAGCAATACGATGGAAATGGCAAATTGGCCGATCACCATGATCTTGCGGAAAACAGCACCCCGGGAGCCGCGCAACACACTTCCTTTCAGTACCTGCACCGGTTTATAAGCCGAAAGGAAAAAGGCGGGATAGCTCCCGGAAGCCAGGCTCACCAGCAGGACCAGGGCCAGCAGTCCCAGAAGAAAGGGGGGATTATTGAAAATATTCAATGACAGCTGTTTCTGGGTGAGGTGATTGAAGGCCCCGAGGCTGATGAGGACCAGCAGCAGCGCCAGGGAAGCGGCCAGTAATGTCAATAGCAGGGTTTCAGCCAAAAACTGTTTGACCAGTTGGCCCCGTCTCGCCCCCGCCACTTTGCGCAGTCCCACTTCCCTGGCACGCCGGGCCGAGCGGGCGGTAGCCAGGTTCATATAATTCATACAGGCGATCAACAATATAAAAATGGCGATCGAAGAAAAAATGGTGACCAGTTTGCTATCTCCTCCTCCCTGCTGCAAATGGAATTTTGTTATCGGCAGCAGGTTGATCTTCCACTTCTTATCTCCTTCAGGACAGTATTTCGTCATACTTCCGGCGAGTTTCTCGCGTATTTCAGCCAACCGGGCGTGCGGTTTCAATAAAAGATAAGAGAGGCTTTCCCAGGACCAGCCATTGAGTTTTTGTTCGCCCAACATGCGCATGGGAGCAAGGAGATCAAATTGCATATTGGAATTGGCGGGAATATTTTTCAGGACAGCGGTGACCTTTAAATCCATCCGGTTATTGTATTTCAGGACTTTGCCCAAAGGTTCCTCGGCACCAAAATATTTTTTGGCCAGCGCCTCGGTAATGACCACCGAATTGGGCTCGCGAAGAGCGGTTTGGGGGTCGCCTTTGAGAAAAGGGAAGGAAAACATGCGGAAGAATGATGGATCGACCAGGGACATCCCGGATTCATAAAACGTGTTTCCGCCATAGGAGATCACAGAGCTTTCCAGCCAGCCCCGCTCCTGGTAGCGGCTGAAATCGAGTATTTCCGGGAATTCCTTTTTCAAAATCGGGGCCAGGGCAAAGGGAACGACGACACTCCCTGTTTCATCCTTGGCGTCCACTTCCTGGCGAATCATGCAGTAGAGTTGAGCCTTGTTTTTATGAAAGCGGTCAAAGCTCAACTCATCCTGAACCCAAAGGAAGATCAAGAGACAACAAGCCAATCCGATAGCCAATCCCCCCAGGTTGATCGCTGAATAGCTGATGTTTTTCCTGATATTTCTGGCCATAATTTTCAAATAATTTTTCAACATAAGTAACTCCCTACAATTCGATTTGCAATGTCAAAGGCCTTAGTGTTTTGGAATCAGGCACTCGTTTATGCATTTTCACCTGCCTATCCATTAAATGTTCAAATGGGTAATACTCGGCCGCACCGAAAAGGTTACAACCGCGGCTGAAAAAATGCGCAAGCACGCGAACGGCCGGCACTTGACATTCGGACCGCGGCTGTTTATAAACATAGATCAGCCGGGGGAAAACCATGAAAAAAAAGATCCTGCTCATCCACAGCGGCGGCACCATCGGCATGACCCGCGACGGCCAGGACGGCGTGCTGCGGCCCGACAGGTTTTATGCCAGCCTGCTCAAGGTCATCCCGGAAATTTCAACCATCGCCGATATCGAAGTGGAGATCCCGTTTGTGCTGGACAGCGCCGAGCTGAATTTCCAACACTGGCAGAAACTGGCCGCGATCGTCAAAGACCATTTGCCGGAAAGCGACGGCGTGGTCATCACCCACGGCACGGACACACTGGCCTACACGGCTTCAGCCTTGTCCTACATGCTGCAAAATATCCCCATTCCGGTAATCCTGACCGGAGCCCAGCGGCCCATGGATGAGTTGCGCAGCGACGCGCGCAACAACCTGATCAACGCCGTCGAACTGGCTACGGCCGATATCCCCGAGGTCGCCGTTTTTTTCGATTACAAGCTGATGCGCGGCAACCGCACCAGCAAGAATCACGTGAATTTCTTCGACGCCTTCGTATCCCGCAATTACCCGTTGCTGGCTGAAGTCGGCGTCAACATCGAGATTTACCGGGCCAATCTGTTGCATCCCGGCGGCCCATTCCAGGTGCGCGAGCGTTTCGACAATTCGCTGGCCGTGCTCAAACTCTTTCCGGGGTGCAACAGCGACTATTTCCAGCCCGGGCCCGCCATCCGCGCGATCCTGCTCATTGCTTTCGGGGCCGGGACCATCCCCTTGCAATCGGGCAACCTCCCGGTCCGCATCGCGGAATGGCTCGCGGCCGGCAAGGCGGTTGTCCTGGCCAGCGAGGCGCGCGGCGGCAAAATCGAGCCGCGCCTGTACGAATCGGGGCAGCGGCTGCTGGCCATGGGGGTGGTCTCCGCCGGCGACATGACCTTCGAAGCCACCGCGACCAAGCTGATGTTCCTGCTCGGCCAACATGACCGGACCGAAGCGCTGCTGAACGATTTTCAAAGATCCCTGGCCGGAGAAATGACGGTATTGCAATAAATGCCGTTTTATATTATAGTTTCCCCATTCGCATGATGAACGATTCGGAAATTGGACGAGAGGCGCATGATGAAGAAAATTGATGTTATCTGGGGAAATATCTTCAAGAACAAAGGCGATCCAAATCAAGACATCCGCCAATTTTTGAAAAACATCCCCCTCTTCGCTCAACTGCGCAAGCGTGAACTCAGGGAAATCGAGCACTTGCTTCACCAACGTCAGTACAAAAAAGACGAGGTCATCTTTTGGCAGAACGAGCCTGGCGTCGGCATGTATATCGTGCAAAGCGGCGAAGTGGGGATATTCGGGGATTACAACACCCCGGAACAGCAGTCATTGGCCCGCCTGAGCCAGGGAGATTTTTTCGGCGAGATGGCTCTGTTGGAGGATGACAACCGCTCGGCCACCGCCGTCGCCCTAGGCGATTCCAAGCTGATCGGCATCTTCCATCCCGACCTGTTCGACCTATTCGAGCGCAAACCGGAACTGGGCATCAAGGTGCTATCCAAGCTGGCCAACATGCTGGCCCAGCGCTTGCGCAAAACCAACCTCGAGCTGCAGCAGTTGACATGCGTCCGCCGGACGCAGAAAAAAGACAAGCAGGCCTCCCGATGAACCCGCTCCCGGAAAATAAAAGCATCGTGATCAACCTGAACCGCTCCTTTATCTTTTTTTTGTTTAAGGTGTTCATCTTCATCCTGGTCGCGCTGATCGCGGCCTGGATCCTGCCGCACAGCGGCATGGTTCTGACCCCCTTGATCCTGGCCGCGCTGCTCTCGATCCTGCTCAATCCTCTGGTGGTCATGCTCGAAGGGCGGGGCTTGAACCGCACCGCAGCCGTGGCGCTGGTCATGGGCATCATCATGCTGCTTGTGATCTGGCTGATGATTTTTCTGGCGCCGGCGGTCGCGCACGAATTCAGGACCATCGGCCAAGCCATTAAAAACGAGACTCCGGCCACATTGATGGTCAAGCTGAAAACATTGCTGAACAAGCACCTCCCCTTGCTGAAAAATCCGGAAATCAACGATCAGATCATGACCAAGATAGAAAAATCCATTTACGCCATGCTCAACCGCAGCATCCAGCTGATCCCCACCATCCTGCCCCTGGCCATCTCCCTGTTCCTGATCCCGTTCATGACCTTCTTCCTGCTCAAGGACGGCCGGCGGCTGAAAAAATCTTTAATCGAGTCCATGCCCAATCGCTATTTTGAAATGACGATCAGCCTGCTTCATAAAATCGAGGGTCAGCTGGGCAGCTACATCCGCGGCCAAATGCTGGTTTCGCTGTGCATCGGTGCCCTGTCGATCACGGCCCTGGCCATCCTCGGCGTCCCTTATTTCCTGATCATCGGCGCCTTGGCCGGATTGGCCAACATGATCCCCTATTTCGGACCGATCGTCGGCGCCGTGCCGGCCATCATCCTCAACGTCATCGACAAGGGCTCCTTAAGCGCCGCCCTGGTGGTGATTCTGGCCTTTATCGCCATCCGCATGATCGACGACACGCTGGTTTCGCCCAACATCCTGGGCCGCAGCCTGGAGATTCATCCGCTGCTGGTCATCATCGTCATTTTTATCGGCGGGGAAATGTTCGGCATCATGGGCCTGCTGCTGTGCATTCCAGTAACCGGCATCATCAAGGTAACCATCCAGGAACTGATCTGGAATTTCAAACATTATCGCGTCTTTCATATCGGTGCTTAGCAAAAATTCCCAACCTGACAATGGTGTGAACTTGGAAAAAATAGTGAACGAATTTTTACCGGCCGAAAGCCCGGATACCCTGCAGCGTCAGAAAAAAGGACAGACTGTCGTAAACCTGGGGCTTATCTGGAATATCGCCCTGGCCGC
>JAPKZM010000254.1 GCA_026393775.1 Candidatus Aminicenantota bacterium | reverse complement strand
ACAACGGCATCGGCATCGCCGAGAAAGACCTGCCGCGGCTTTTCGCTCCCTTCGGGCAGCTGGACAGTTCGTTGGCCAGGAAATACGAGGGTACGGGACTGGGCTTGTCAATGGTCAAGCGCCTGGCCGAACTGCACGGCGGAACGGTTAGCGTGAACAGCATCCCGGGTGCGGGGAGCCGCTTTACCGTGCGCCTGCCCCTGCGGTCATCTGACCGTAATTTCGTTCCGGCGCGGCCGGAAATGCAGGCGATTTAATAAAATGAGAAAGGAGGAAGCATGGAAATCAGACAAGGCGGACGTTTCGATCCCGAAGCCCCCATCTACGGATACTTCGAATTAACCCATGAGGTGACCGGCGAGTTCCTCAATCGCGAGGAATTCCTGATCAAGAACATTTCCGTTGGCGGGGCCAACTTCTTGTCCAATTACCCGCCACATATCGGCAATACCTACCCGGTTTTGATCCATTACGGCGGGGACAAACATCCCTTTACCGTCAAGATCGTCCATTCGCGCATCCAGCGCTTTCAGAAACAGCCCGAAGGAGTGTTCAAATCCGGAGTGGTCTATTCCACCGGCTGTCAGATCGTCTTCGACAACGATTTCCAGAAGAATCTGATCCTGGGGATCATCAGCAACGATTGCGGCATTCCTTCCAGGTCCGATCCGCTGCCTGCCGTCGTTTCCCTGGCCATGGCCTTATGATTCAATTTGAAACAAAGAGAGGGGCGATGGAAGAGAATAGAAAATTCGAGCGCTTCGATCCAGCCATCCCGGTCCGGATATCATTCAATGTGACTGCGGCGCTCCACCGCCGGCTGCTGCCGGAGAGTAGCGATTGTTTTTTTACAATGAATTATAATAAAAAAGATGGGTTGGTCTGGCAGGGGAAGGCATGAAAAATAATAAGATGTTTTCTTTTTTCAGCCCGAGCCGGAAAACAGAACTGATCTATTCCATCGGCGCCCATATCAGCGCCGAACTCGATTTCGACCGCCTGCTGCTCCTGATCGTGGAGCGCGTCCGTTCGGCCCTGGGCGTCTCCTATTGCGCCATCCTGATCAAAGAGGGCGGCGACCTGGTCATTCGCGCCGTAACCGAGTACCCTGAAAATATCATCGGCAAGCGAATCCCTTTGGGACAGGGCATCACCGGTCGCTGCGCCATGGACAGGAAAGAAATGCTGATTCCCGACCTCTCCCGCTGCGATTTCTATATCCACCTGGGCGACAGCGTCTTCCGTTCAGAACTGGACGTGCCGATTGTTTTCCATGACAGCGTCCTGGGAGTGATCAATGTCCAGAGCACGCGCAAGAACGATTTCACCCGCAATGACATCCAGTTGCTGAAGACCCTGAGCAACCAGATCGGCGTAGCCCTGCACAATTCCCAGGTGCTCGCTCAATTGCAGCTCGTCCAGGATATCGGTCTGAAGCTCGTTTCCATCAGCAAGCCCGAAAAACTTTTTGCTTCGATCGTAACCGAGGCCCGCCATCGTCTGCACTATGATACCTGCGCCATCCTGGAGGTTAGTGACGACCATCTGGTGTTCAAGGCCTCCAGCGGGGATTTCCCTGAAACATTGGTCAGTTTGAAGATTCCCATCGGCAAAGGGATCACCGGTCGCTGCGCCGTGGAAAAGAGGGTGGTCAACGTCGGCGATGTCCGTTTAGAGGCCGATTATGTTCCCTCCGGCATCCAGGATATTCGATCCGAGATCGCCTGCCCGGTGATCTCCGAAGAAAAGCTCTTGGGGGTAATAACGATCGAAAGCCGGAACGTCAACGCCTTCGGCGAGGATGATGTCCGCCTGCTCTCCATCCTGTCCTTGCAAGTGGCGGTGGGCATGCGCAATGCCCGCATGTATGCCGAGATGGAAAAAATGGCCGTTACCGATCAACTAACCGGCCTTTATAATTACCGTTATTTCCATCAACGCCTGGGAGCCGAAATCGCCCGCTCGCAGCGTTACCGCCATCCGCTGTCGATCATCATGATCGACCTGGATGATTTTAAAATGATCAACGACCGCTACGGCCATCTGACCGGGGACCGCGTGCTCCGCGAAGCCGCCCAGACTTTCCGCAAGAACATCCGCCGCTATGATGAGCCCATGGTGCTCAAAGGGGGCGAGCTCGACATCGTCTCCCGTTACGGCGGCGAGGAATTCATCATCATCCAACCGGATACTCCTTTGGAGGGAGCGCTGGTTTGCGCCGAACGGCTGAGGGAAATCCTGGAGTCCTCCGTCGGTCAAAAAGCCGGTCTGCCTTACGATAAGAATTCGGCGCAGCGGGTCACCGGCAGCTTCGGGGTCACGGCTTTCGATTTCGGCGAGAGCTTGGATAGCATGATTAGACGAGCGGATACGGCGATGTATCAAGCCAAGGATCAGGGCAAGAACCGGGTGGTGGGGCTATAATGATTTTACTAGTTACTTATTCTAGCTGTTGACCAGGAGTTGGTCGAGAAATTCGTAATATTCCGGCGGTGCTTCGGAAATTTCAACGCCGATGTCGATTATATTGGAAAAAGAGCGTTTGCTGCTCACCCAACGGATGGTTCCTTTGACATTAATGATTTTTTCTCCATTATCCAGCATGATTTCGACTTTTGGGTCAGTGTGGGCGACAGGGGTGGCCAGTTTCATGCCGCCTTTGGAAATATTGCAAATCCTGGCTGTTTCGTGATTGATTTTGGCCATCATTTTAATGTTGATTCTTTTATGGGCCCGCCTTTCATCCTGCGCCAGTGGAACATCCGCTTCATCAACGATGTTTTGATAGACCGTCCCGGGTTTTTTTATCACCAATTTGTTTTCCGTGTTTTTTTGCAATTCAACGCCGCAATGCGGGCACAGCAGGGCCTTGTCGGACACTTTGCCCTTGCACTCGCTGCAGTGTATTAATGCCATGGGCATTCTCCTTCAAAACTTGCTGCAGTTATATGATGGCAAGAAAAAACCCGCAACATTTTATCTATAAATTGGCCAGCAGTTGGTCGACGAATTCATAATAGGCTGGCGGCGCTTCGAAAATTTCCACCCCGAAGTCGACCAGATTGGAGAAGGAACGTTTCCGGCTCACCCAGCGGATGGTGCCTTTCAGGGCACAGTGCTGTTCCCCGTTGTCCAGGACGACATCCACGTCGGGCCCCGTGGGATGGCAGGGTGTGGAGAGCAGCAGGCCGCTGCGCGAGATGTTGAACAGCAGCGCTTTTTCGCCATCGACCTGAACCATGGTGCGGAGTTCCAGCCGCCGATGGCGGCGTTTTTCCTCGAAGGCCGCGGTGGTTGCAGCTTCCGCGGCGGCTTGTGCAGCCAGCCGGAGCAGGAGCGTCTCCAGGTCCTGGCTCAGTCCGAAGCCGCAATGCGGACACAGTAATGCTTTTTCCGAGATTTTGCCATTGCATTCACTGCAGTTTTTCAATGCCATGATCGGCCTCCTTGCTTCATGCGGCCATGCTCCGCATGAGCTCCGCCCTTCAATCCGCGATCCTTTCCCGGATGGCGTGGATCCCGGGCAGCAGTTCCAGGAACAGGTCAAATAGGCGCGGGTCAAAATGAGTGCCCCGTCCCTCCTTCATGATGGTCAAAGCCTGAACTTCGGGCAGGGCCGGCCGGTAGACGCGGTCGTTGACCAGTGCATCGTACACGTCGCAGACGGCGACGATGCGGGCGCTGAGCGGGATGGCTTCGCCGCTCAAGCCGCCGGGATAGCCGCTGCCGTCCCATTTTTCATGATGATGCAGCGCGATTTCCTTGGCCAGTTCCAGCAGGGCGATCCCCGAGCCTTCCAGGATGCGGGCGCCGATGCGCGTGTGTTCCTTCATTTGCTCGAATTCATCGCGGCTGAGCTTGCCGGGTTTCCTCAAGATGGCGTCAGGCACGCCCATCTTGCCGACATCGTGCATCGGGGCGGCCAGGCGGATCACCTCCGCTTCGGCTTCGTTCCAGCCGCTGGCGCGCGCCAGAACGGCGGCGTATTCGCCCATGCGGCGAATGTGCTCCCCCGTTTCCTCGTCGCGGCAGCCCGAGGCGGCCACCAGGCGCACAATGATCTGCTCCTGGGTAGCGCGGATCTCGGCGGTCCGCGCCCAGACCTCGCGCTCGAGGCGTTCCTCGTAGCGGTCGCGGTTCAGCTCGAGTTCGCGGCGGTGCAAGGCGTTGCTGATATTGATGAAGATTTCGTTGGCCTCGAACGGTTTGACGATGTAGCCGAAGGCGCCCAGTTCGAGGGAGCGAATGGCGGTGGCCTGGTCGTTGACCGCGGTCAGCATGATGACGGCGATGTCCGGGCGAGACTTCTTGATCGCGGACAGGAGCTCGATGCCCGACATGCCGGGCATGTTGATGTCGCTGATGACCAGGGCAAAATCGCCGCCCGTGATCGCTGCCAGCGCCTCGGCGCCGCTGTCGCAGACTTGACAGCCATACCCCTTGGCCGCAATCAGCCGGGACAACAGGTGGGAAATGTTTGGTTCGTCGTCGACGATCAGGATGCGCGCCGAGCCTCGTTCAACCTTCCGCATGTCTTCCTCGCATTCCTTCAGGCGCTGCCGCGGCAGCTGCCCGAGGGGGCAAGCGCCAGTATACTATAAAAAGAAAAAGAATGCCAAACCGGCGTTCATTTGTCCCGGGTCATGTCCGGTTCGTTTTTAAGAAGAATCGGGCCCTGTTCCATCGGATCATCGGGGTTTGAAACTCGTCCCATGGGGCCGAACTTACCGATTGGGTTTTACTTGATCAGGCGCTTTTTCATCAGCTTTACGCCGATGAGGAAGGCGGCCGTTTCCAGGATGAAGATGACCAGGAAGTTGAAGACCAGGCTCCGGGTATAGGTGCCGTTGAAGATGGCCCGGGCGATGGCCACGGCGTGGGTCAGGGGCATGAACTGCGAGAGGGTCTTCATCCAGCCGGGGAACTTGTCCAGGGGAAAAAAGACCCCCGAAAAGAAGAGCATCGGGGTGATGACCAGTTCCGAATAATAATTGAAAAAGTCGAAGTTGGGGGCAAACGAGGTGACGACCATGGCCAGGGAGCCGAAGAGGACGCCGACGATGACCATCAGCAGCACCAGCAGCAGCACGCTGGCCGGCGATACCGGCAGGATGCCCATGAAGATGGCCACGATCATCATCAGGCTGCCGCTGACCAGGCCGCGGAAGGCGCCCCAGGCAACATCGCCGGCGATGGCGTCCTCGGCCGAAACCGGGGTGGCGATCAGCGAGTCGTAGAGTTTCTCGTGGACCATTTTGACGAAGGTGCCGTACATGCATTCGAAGCTGGCGGTCATCATCACCGAGGTGGTCAGCACTCCGGGCACCAGGAAATAGAGATAGGGTTTGCCGCCGAAGTAGCCGATGTAGGCGCCCATGCCGATGCCGAAGGTGACCAGGTAGAACAGGGGCTGGATCAGGCTGGCCAGGAAAGTCGTCAGGATGAAGCGCTTGTAGGAGATCATGTTGCGCCAGAAGACGTAGGCGATGCGGTAGGAGAAGGTCATTCGATCAGGCTCCTGCCGGTCAGTTTCAGAAAAACATCTTCCAGCGACGCCGGCCTGTGCACCGTATCGGGCAGGTCGAGCTCGAGCACTTTTTTCATCAGCGGCCGGCCGTCATCGCTGTACAGATACAGCGAGTCGCCGACGCGCTCGTGGCCGCGGGCCAGCGGGCCCAGTTCGGCCAGCAGCTTCTCGTCCTGGTCGGCCGCGACGCGGAGCTCGGTGACTTCCCGGCCGATCTCATCGGCGATAAGCCGTGTCGGCACGCCGGCCTTCAATATCCGCCCCTGGTGCATGATCACGATGCGGTCGCATAGCTGCTGGGCTTCCTCCATGTATTGCGTGGTCAGGATCAGGGTGACGCCCTGGCTTTTCAACTGCCGCAGCCGCTGCCAGATCAGGTGCCGGGCCTGCGGGTCCAGGCCGGTGGTCGGCTCGTCGGCCACGATGATCTTCGGCTGGTTGAGCAGGGCGCGGGCGATCAGCAGGCGGCGCTTCATGCCGGTCGAGAGCTGCTCGATCCTGCTGTCGCGCTTCTTCTCGAGCTCGACGAACTTCAGCAGCTCGTCGATCCGCCTTTGCGCCTCGGGGCCGGGGATATCGAAGAAATGGGCGAAGACCTGCAGGTTCTCGCGCACGGTGAGATCGTTGTCCAGGTTGATCTCCTGGGGAATGACCCCGATGTTTTTCTTGATGGTGCGATTGTCGATGGAGGCGGCCATGTCCAGGACGGTCAGTGTTCCCGAACTGACGGGCGAAACGCAGTGGATCATGCGCACGGTCGTGGTCTTGCCGGCGCCGTTGGGTCCCAGGAAACCGAAGCATTCGCCTTCCTCGATGGCAAAGGAAATGTGGTCGACGGCGGTGAATTTATCGTAGTTTTTGCAAAGCTGTTCGGCTTGGATGATGGTTTTCATTTTGCGTGACCGGAAGGATATGATAGCAGATTTTATCCCATTTGCCAAACCGGGAATGCGCACGCCTGAAACTCCCCCCTGACCTTTTACCTCGGGCAGGCGAGGAGGCGGGGAAGAGATGTTTTGCAGCGGCCGCTGGTTGCCTGGAATTGAACCTCTTGCGATTTGCTTTTATTGCCTGGGTGGGCAATAATATTGCCGATGGAGCACCATATCGAGAAGGAACCGCTCTCCTTTTTCTTGCAGCAGGTCTATCTGAAAAACCTTTCCGGCAGCCTGGAAATCGCTTGCCGCGATTTTCAGACCAACCTCTATTTCCAGGGCGGGAAATTGATCAACGGCATGAGCACGCGTTTCGACGAAAAAATTTCCGTCATCCTGCACCTGATGGGCATCATCAACGAGGAGCAGTACAACTTCCTGAGCGGCCTGCACCAGTTTGCCGACGACCAGGTCAGCGCCATGCTTCTCGACCACAACTTCGCCAAAAAAAATGATATTTTCTTCGCCCGGATCTACCAGCTCCGGCGCATCGCCATCTCGACTTTTTCTTTGCAAACTGGGAAATGGAGTTTCTTCCCCGATGAGCCGCATCCGCCGTTTCGGGAGACATTCGAGATCCCGCTGGCGGGAATCCTGGTCGAAGGGGCCAGGTCGATCGACCATGTCTCGTTCTATTCCAACCGCTGGCTTCTGCGGGAACCGATCCCGTTCAAGGAAATACCGCCGTTGGTTGAAATCTATTTCACCGACCCGGAGCTCGATTTCCACGCGCATCTGTCGGCGCTGAGCCCGCAGCGGACCTGCCAGGAGCTCATCGCCCTGCTGAACATCCTGCCGGTCGATTTCTGGCGCAAGATCCTGGTATTCCACCTGCTGGGGCTTTTGCAGTTTCAAAAAAGCGAGGGCCATGTAGATATCGGCAGGGATATTGCCGCTCTCCTGGAAATAAATCAGAAGCTCCAGGCTCCGGGCGGCGATGTTTTTTTTCTACTCGGGCTTGCCGCCGACACGCCGCTGGAAAGAATGGAAATCGCCCGGAATAAAATGTTGCTCCGCTTTGCCCCGGAGCGTTTCGGTTCGGCCGCCGCCCCGGAGATCAAAAAGATCGCCCGCGCGGTTTGCGACCGCCTGCGCTCGGCCGAGGTGCGGCTGGATGCGGAGCCGCTACCGCAGGTTGAGCCGTTACCCCAGAAGATCCCGGCCGTCGCCAAACAATGGCTGGATGAAGATTTTTCTGCGACCCCTGAACTTGAGCTGCCATTTTCTCCCGCCGCCGCGCCCCCGGCCATGAACATCGCCGCCAGCGACCACGAAAAAGCGTGGGCCATGCTCCTGAAAGGCAAGGAGCTTTATGAGCAGCGTGAGTTCGACAAGGCCATCGGCTTTCTCAAACAGGCCATCAAGCTGGAACCGGGCCAGGGCGACTTCTATTACCTGCTCGGGCTTTGCCAGGGAGAGATGGAAGTCATGAAGAATGACGCCGAGATCAGCTTGAAGAAAGCCATCGAGCTCAAGTCATGGAGCGCCGATCCGGTTTACGCCCTGGGCATCCTCTACCGCGGCCAGGGCAAGATGAAACTAGCCGAGCGCTGCTTCCAGCGGGTCAAGGAAATATCCTATGAGCACACCGGCGCCAGCCGGGCCCTGGTCGACCTGCGCCGCATACGAGCCAGGGAAAAGCCAGCCCCGCCCCTGTTCAAAAAAAAGAGATCCTGATGGCGTCTCCTCAAAGTTCGCTGACGGCGAATGTATCTCCCTGGCGCAGGTCCCCGCTCTTCAGCCCCTTGCTGAACCAGTGCACGCGCTGTGCCGACGTGCCGTGGGTGAAGGCATCGGGCACCAGGTAGCCCTGCTGCTGCTTCATGATGCGGTCGTCGCCCACGGCGGCGGCGGCGTTCATCCCCTCCTCGATGTCGCCCTCCTCCATCAGCCCCTTCATGCGCTGGGCGTGGTGGGCCCATACCCCGGCCAGGAAGTCGGCCTGCAACTCCAGGCGGACCAGCACGCGGTTGGCCTCCTGTTGGCCTACCCCCTGCATCCGCTCGTGGGCCTGCTGCATGATGCCAAGCAGGTTCTGCACGTGGTGGCCGACCTCGTGAGCGATGACGTAGGCCCAGGCGAAGTCCCCGCGCGCCCCCAGCTGCTGCTGCATTTCCTGGAAGAATCCCAGGTCGATGTAGACCTTCTCGTCGCCCGAGCAATAAAAAGGGCCGGTGGCCGACTGGGCGTAGCCGCAGGCCGAATCAGTGGCATTGCTGAACAGGACCAGCTTGGGCTCGCGGTATGTTTCGCCCTCCTGCTGGAACACCTGTTTCCAGACGTCCTCGGTGTCGGCCAGGATCACGGCGACGAATTCGCCCAGCTCCTTCTCCTCCGCGGTCAGGGGCCGCGCTTGCTCCTGCCCCGCCGCTGGCTGGGAGGTTTGCATGTTCTTCAGAACCTCATCGGGATTGCCGCCCAGCAGCAGGACGATCACGGCCAGGGCGATGGCGCCCAAGCCGCCGCCCACGGCCACCTGCCGCCCGGTGATGCCGCGGCGGTCCTCGATGTTATCGCTTTGCCTTTGGCCTTTCCATAACATGTTCGACCTCCTCTTTTCTCTTTATAAAATAGTGAACCATCTGCCGGCCCAAGTCAAGAGATGGAAGCGGGGATCGCCTAGCCCTTCAGCAGCCGGGAAGAAGCCACGGCGCTGAGGAACGCGACCGAGCCGCCCAAGACCGTTCCCCAGGCCAGGTCGACCAGCGTCACCAGCAGCGGCCAGTCCTTCAACGTGGCCAGGTTGGTCAGGTCGTAGGTGGCGTAAGCCACGAGTCCGAAGAGCGCCCCCTGCCATAAAGCTTGCAGCGCGACGCCCCTGGCCAGCGCCGGCGCGATGACCAGCAGCTGCAACCCGGCGATAAGAGCAGGTAGAATAAAATGGCCGCCGCCCAGTTGACCGTCGGGTTGAGCAGCGCGCCCAGGTGGCGGCGGTAGAAGTTCTTGGCCACCAGTCCCAGCCAGATCATATCAATGAGAAAAAAGACGACTAGGGTGAGTAAATAGAGCATAATAAAGTTTTTAAGCGACATTTCCACCTCCATAGAGCTTTCATTATATTAGGGTTTATGGTACAGGGGATAGGGTACAGGGTAAGGCAAGCTGGCAATGAATGAACTCGATTTCTTCCTTGTCACGCGTCCCTAAGGGGACAGATAAATTCGATCCACCGAGAAGTCGGTGGATAATTTGTACTGTCACGCGTCACGCGTCACGATAGTTCGATAAAAAATTGGTAGCGGGGGTAGGATGCGCCGATCATCCTTCTAACCAAGTCCGATCGGCAGGGTCTCGGCCCACGCTGCGCGTATGCCTCGGTTGAACCTACGACCGTCCCGGCGAGGGCGGAAGTCCCGCCTCAGCGGGACGACCTTTGGGTTATAAAATCAATACTGTTAACCACATATGCTCCCCCTGGCCCTGCTGGAAAATTCTTGTATCAAATGGTAGGCTTTTAAGAATGGTAAAAACTTTTTTGACATGAGGTGAACTATGAACAAATTCGTTTGGCGGATCAGCTGGATAAGTGTTGCATTACTTTCGGGAATACTGATTATGGGCGGTTGCTTTCATAAGAATATGGCCAAATGCGAGGCCGATAATATTATAAAAGCGGCTGTTTACAGAGGCCCGCTGGGGGATATCCTGATCGCCCATGAAAGCATTTTTCAAGCCCTCGGTAAAAGTTCCGGTCGCGGATTCACCCGCATCTACGGTTACACTGAAACCAGACTTTCAGCGTATGGACTCGAAAATGGGCAGTTGTTAGCCCGCATTGAATTTGGCCGAGAGACGAAAACCCCGATCAGCTTCTTGGGCATCTCCGGCGGCCGGCTCTGGTTCTATTCTTTAGATCCGCTGCTCGGTCTGCATGGCAGAAATCCCAGCACTCTGGCCGTGACCGTCACCCAAAAGCAAATACTGGCGGCCGAGCCGGCATTGCAAAACAACCTAGCCAAAATTTACCCGCAGACGTATCCCTTGCTGAGACACACCAGACCCTCAACTGTTTTTCCGAAGGCGTCGAGTTTCGTTCCGCCAATTTTTTCCTAAGTAATGACCTGCGCAAAATCCTCACCCGGAATAATACCCCGGTGAATCCGCAATTGAGTTTCCTGGAGGGCAAGTTTTTATGTGACACAAATAAACAGCGCATCCTGCAGCGGCTCGGGCGGGAATTGCAACAAGCCAAAACCCGGCAAGGCCAATTGACCGCGCAACTGGCGGCCATGAAAGAAAGCGATTCCATCGGCCGCCGGCAATTCCAGATCGCGGAACAGAATGCCTTGTCGAAGGTGCAAACCGACTTGCGGACGGCGGAAAACGGACTTATCCTCAAAGAACTGTGGTGGCGCGAAATTTCGGAGGAAGGCCATTTCGGTGGGCACAACCGATTATTGCAGTCCGATGACGACTCGTTCTATATCATCCATCGCGGTTCAGTCGCCCCGGATGCCAAGATGCGAATCTCATACCTGCAATATCCGCAAGACGGCATTTTGCAGTAACGCTGGCAGGCGGAAATTCCGAAGATCTTCTTCGATGCCAGCCAGGCCCGCCAAACCGATGCCTTTAAAATCGTGTTTTCCCGCGGGAATCCCAATTTCGATTTCCAATTCTTCGAACAGGTAAAAAACAGATTGCTGTTTATCCGCATGCTCCATGCTGTTTGCATCGACAGCGACACCGGCCGGGTGCTCTGGCAAAATCGGCTCTGACCGTGCCGGGAAATGCACGATCCTGGACTGCTATAAAAGAAGGAATAGACCGATAGCTGAAAAATCATTGAATTTATGGGGATATTGGGGTGCCTCGATATGGCGTCGCTAGCCCCCTCGACGAAAATGTCTCGGGGGAGCGCCGCGTACATCTCGGCATAGCAGCGTTAGATGCCTCGACGAAAAAATCTCGGCATAACGCTGCTAAAAGTTGGTAGCGGGGGTAGGATTTGAACCTACGACCTTTGGGTTATGAGCCCAATGAGCTACCTGGCTGCTCCACCCCGCGATCCAATAAAATATTATACCCGCGGCGACGGGGAAAGTCAAGCAACAGTAAAAATTATCCGGATAAGGTAGTCACACTATGGTTTCAGCAAGTTTGGAAGTAGCTGAAACCATTTAGTGTTAGTATAGTTATGGGCAAGCGATAGGACTTAAGTCACGAATTTCGGGGGTGGGCGGGAAAAGCATTGAAAATCATTTAAATATGATACATTATATGTACTTAATTTAGGGGCAATAAAGCATGCAAGAAAAGATGGCTGCCTTGGTTATTATTCAATGGCGGAATTCCAGACATTTTGCCATACTGGCCCAGGGAGGTTGAATTGAAGAAGATCATAATTTTGACCCTGTGCGTCTTTTGGATCGCCGGCTGTGCGGTGAACCGCTACCGGAGCGATTTCGAATTCGCCAACAGGCTGGCCGCGGAAGGGCTGTGGAAGGAAGCCTATTACCGCTGGCAAAAAGTGCTGACCGCAAAAGGCGATTCGGCGGCCTTGCACAATAACCTGGCCGTGGCGTTGGAAAGCCTGGATCGTTTGCTGGAGGCCGAAAAGGAGTACCAGCTGGCCCTGAAAATGGCCCCGGGCAATACCTTGATCCAGAGCAACTACGATCGTCTCAAAAAAAATCAGCGGAAGAACGACAATGAAAAGTAAATTCATTTTACCCCTGCTGCTGGCGGCCCTGGCCGCGGCCTGCGCCGAAAGCTATGTTTCGACCCCGGTACCGTTCTTGGAAAAACGGGTGGTGGATTTCAGCCGCTACCAAAATATTTATTTCGTCGATTTTCTAGCCGATGTCCCCGATATCGCCGTTGACGTTGACGCCGAAAACAAAAAGATTTTCAGCGAAGAACTGCCTTTCGCCATCGGCCAGAAACTATCCTACCTCGATCCTCCGTACTGGGCCATGGTCCGCATCTTGCTGCGTCGCTACTGCCCGGCGATCGATTTCCAGTTCGCGAACAGTGTCTTCTTTGGAAATGTCTTCCGTTCCCATCCGCAGTCGCTCTTCATCAACGGCAAGTTGAACTTGGAAATCAAGAAGCTGGGCGTGGTCAAAAGGGTCAAGGACGAAGAGGGCAAAACGAAAAACGCCTATGCCGCGGTGCAATTGTGGGAAATGGCCATGAAGATCTACGTCATCGACGGGGACTCGGGACAGGTGCTGCTGCAGGAAACCTATATGGAAAAAATGGAACCCAAAGAGGCGACGTCCGCCCAATTCAACTTCAACAACATGGCGGGCAAGATCATCGCCAAACTGGGCCTCGCGCTCCAGCCAAGGAAAACGACTCAGGAACGATATATTTTGTTTAAATAGGAAATCCAAATGAAAAAAACAATCATGGCCCTTGTTCTGGCGTTGTGCGCCGCCAGCGTTTCCGCCCAGTACGCTTATTTTTACGGGAAAAACAAAATCGTGCGCAAGGCCTTTCCCTGGAAATACGCGGATACCAAGAACTTCCGCATTTTCCATTATACCGACAATCCGGAATTGCTCGCCCGCCTGGCCCGCCAGGCCGAGGACGCGTACAACGAGCTCTCCGATTTTCTGAATGTCACCATCGATCACCGGACACCGATCATTTATTATGACAAGCAGACCGACCTGGAACAGACCAACCTGTGGCCGGGACTTATTACCCCCGGGAGCTTCGAGGGTTTCGCCGAGCCGGCCTATAACCGCATCGTTGTTTACGGCAACCGCTCGAAGGAGGAGATGTCCAGGTTGATGAAGCATGAACTCACGCACATCTTCGAGTACACGATTTTGTACAAGGGACGCGGGACCGGGATGTTCGATTTCCTCAACCCCCCCGATTGGGTCATGGAAGGACTGGCTGAATTCATGACCGGTTACTGGGACAGTTTCGGCATGCTGACCGTCATCGACAGCGTCTTAAGCGACCGCATGCCCGAGATCCAGGACGACGGCGATATCTTCAGTTCGGCCGGCACCAACCGCATGCCGTACGATTTTGGCCATCTCATGTACGAATTCTTTTTTGAGAAATTCGGTCGCAAGGGCGTCTGTGACCTGTTGACCAGCATGCGCCGCCCCAATCTGATCGGCAAGCGGCGTTCGTTCCTGGAGCGATTCAATTTCACGCCCAAGACCTTCAATTTCGAGTTCAAAAAATATGCCCGCAACCGCTTCAAGACTTTCATCGACCGTGAAAACCCCGAAGATTACAGTTTCCTGATCGGCCCCGATTTTCCTTTCGCCTATTCCTTTTCCCACCAGATTTCTCCCGGCGGGGAATTGCTGGCCGTGGTCACGGTCAATTTCCGCACCTACAAGATTGACATCATCATCGTATCGCTCAAGGACGGCAAGGTGATCAAGAACGTCACCCCGGGTTACAAGTCAACGTACGACGGCATCGAGTTCAAGTTCGTGCCAGCCGACGGCCGCACTTTCAGCTGGGACCGCCGGGGGGAGAACATCGCCTTTTTCGTCCGCCAGGAGCTGAACACGTATCTGATCGTGATGAACGCTCTTGATAATCGGGAACTGAAAAAGTTCAACGTCGGGGCCATCCAGAAAGCGTCCTCCCCGGTTTTCTCCCCCAGCGAGAATCTGCTGTACTTCACCGGGGTCGAAGGCCTGCAATCGTTTCTTTTCGCCCTCGATCTACATTCCGGCCAGATCAGGAAATTGACCAATGGCCGCCTCTACGTGAAAGCCGTCGATATCTCGGCCGATGGCGAGCAGTTCGTTTATTCGGCCAGCGACGGTGAATTTAACAAGCTGTTCCTGGCGGCAACGGCCAACCCGGACCTGGCCATGCGCCTGAACGACGGCGCCTACAACGATATCGCTCCCGCTTTCTCCCTTGACGGCAAAACGGTCTATTACAGCTCCGATGAACGCGGCGCTTTCAACATTTGTTCGCTGGATCTGGAAAATAAGATTTTTTACCGGCACAGCAACGTGCGCAGCGGCAATTTTTTCCCGGTGGAAATTCCCAATGAAAAAGGCCAGCTGGTCATCTCTTCGTACCATAAGGGAAGTTTTCTGCTCTTTAAAAAAGATGCCAGCGCTTTCCTGGAAAAGCGCCCGGCGCAGTTTTCCGCCGTCAGCAGCGCACCCATCGTCGCGGCCGCCGAACCGGCACTGCCCTTCACTCTGGCCCCAAAAAAATACAAGCCGTTCGAAAAGTTGATCATCACCAGCCTGCCGCCGATCGCGGTGGCCGTGGATACCAACGGCGGTTTTTTTGGTTCTTCCTACCTGGGCGTTAGCGACATGCTGGGCGACCAGAATTTCGTTTTCTATCTGTCGTCTTTTTACGGCTACCGCTCCTATCACCTGACCTATCTCAACCAGCAGCGACGGCTGCAGTATTTCGCCCATCTCTTTTCCGAAGGCGACGCCTATTATCTTTCGTATGACTACACGAATTATTTTTCCTTGCGCAGCCGGATCGGCGGGCAGGTGGGATTGATCTACCCGTTCAATCGTTCCACCCGGGCCGAGTTGTATTTTTCGGTTTTTCACCAGCGCGAAGATTCGGACCTGTTCTTTTACGGTTACAAGCTTCCCTACGGCCAATTCTTCAACGGCATGGCCATGCCGCTGGAACTGGCGCTGGTCTCGGAAACCACGCGCTTCGCCAATTATGGGCCGAACATGGGCCACACCTTCAAACTCGGCATTAGCAAATACTTCGGCCTCTTTTCCGATTCGTTGGACGCCTACACCCTCGAAGGCGATTTCCGCAAGTACCTGCGCATCGACAGCCAGTCCCTGCTCGCTTTCCGCCTGAGCGGTTTTTATTCGGGCGGAACGAACCCGTTGCTGTTCTGGAGCGGCGGCAACAATACGCTGCGCGCGGCCGATTTCCGCAGCTTGGTCGGCAACAAGGGCTTCTTCTTCAATGCCGAGTTCCGCTTCCCGCTCATCACGGCGGCGTTGACCCCCATCGGCGTCATCGGGCCCATCCGCGGCGTTTTCTTTTTTGATCTGGGCGCTTTGTGGTTCAACGACCAGCCATTCGTTTTTTACAAAGACGGGAAATTACAGGACTCCCTGTCCTCTCTGGGATACGGGGTCGAGTTCTTCCTCTATGGCTACCCGTTTCATGTGGAATGGGTGTATAGGACCGATTTCGCGGATACGAGCTACAGCGGCATCAATTTCTGGATCGGCTTCGACTTTTAAAGACATCACCCTGCTTGCTATCCCATGGGGGTCCCCCAAGGGGACGCCGCCCTTCGGGCCGGCAGCCCCCCCAAGGGGACACCGCCCTTCGGGACGGTAGCAATTGACTTTGCCCTGGAAAAATGCGAAAATAAAGCCGGGGAAGAGAAATATGCTCATCAACCACACATCCAAGCAGGTGACCGCGAAAATTGTCTATTACGGCACCGGTTTGGGCGGCAAGACCACCAACCTGCAATATATCTTTTCCGTGACCAATCCGCGCGCCCGAGGTGAACTGGTCTCCATGGAAACGGAGATCGAACGCACCCTGTTCTTCGACCTGCTGCCGATCAATGTCGGCCTGCTCAAGGGCTACCAGACCAAATTCCAATTGTACACCGTCCCCGGGCAGGTGTTTTATGACTCGACCCGCAGGCTGGTATTGAAAGGCGCCGACGGCATCGTTTTCGTGGCCGATTCCCAGGAATTGATGGATCAAGCCAACCTGGAAAGCTTCGAGAACCTGAAAAATAATCTGAATTTCCACAACCAGAACCTCGAGGAGATCCCCCTGGTTTTCCAGTACAACAAGCGGGATCTGAAAAATGTCCTGCCGGTGGAAAAATTGAACAGCGATTTGAACTATCTGCGCCGGCCTTACTTCGAAGCGGTAGCCAGTTCCGGCCGGGGGGTCATCGAAACCCTGAGGGATATCTCCTCCCTGACCCTGGCCAGGATCAAGGAGGCGCTGGAGCATGCCACCGTCTCGGCGCAGAGCATGGCCGTCAATTTCGATATGGACTCAAGCCACCAAATCTTTAAAATGGAAGACCTGCCGGTGAAAAAAATCAGCATGGAAGCGATGCCGGCGATCGAGACGGTGCAAACGGCGCCGCGGCATGATGAAGCCGCGGTGATCGCGTCCGTGCGCGAAGGCGCCGAGGCCAGAATGGAAGACGCCTTCCCGGACAAGCCCAAGTCGAAGTCCATCGGGTCCTTGCTGAATGTGATCGAGGACCCGACCCGGGTGACCAAGATCGAAAGGGTCAGTGGCGCCGACGGCCGGCTGACCGTGGATGTCAAGGGCAACGACGGGCGCGTGCTCCATTCATTCGCCGTCGAATTGAACCCTGAAACCAAAAAGGTAAATATAATACTTGATGTCAAAAGCTAAATTCTGCCCGGGCTTGGCCTTGATTTCGCTTTTTTTCGCCTGCCAAACGGCTCGCAGCGGGCTCAAACCGGCCCTGGACGCGAACCTGCCGACGGCGCCGCTGTCCCGGGCCGAGAGCTGCTTTCAGCAGGGCAAGACCTGCCTGGAAAAAGGGGACATGGCGGGGGCGCGCTCTTACTTCGACCGGACGCTTGACCTGCTGATGGACAGCGCCGCCGCCGGCGGGCCCAGCAGCGATACCCGGGATGTGCTGAACGGCTACATCGAAAAAATCGCGGCCATCGAATTGAATTTTTTAAAAGACAAGAGCGGTCCGGAGAGCGAACAGCAGGAGGCGTTCCTCGATCAGGTCATCTCCACTCCGCTTTTTTCACCTTCGGAAAAAGATGTTCAGGATCTGCAGCAAAAAGTGAGCGAAACTGCGGTGGTTACCTACAGCATTCCGGTGATCGTCAATTCCCAGGTGGTATCCTTTCTCAAGGCCTTCCAGACGATCCGCCATGAGGGCATTCAGCGGGCCTTGGACCGTTCGCAGGAATTCATCGAAAGTTTCAAGGAAATTTTCCGTAAAAATGAAATTCCCGAGGATTTGGCCTATCTGCCGATCATCGAAAGCGGCTTCAGGGTCGACGCGAGTTCGCGGGCCAGGGCCAAGGGCACCTGGCAATTCATGGCGGCTACGGCCAGGCTCTTCGGCTTGCGGGTCGACTGGCAGGTCGATGAAAGGCTCGATCCTTTCAAAGCGGCTGACGCCGCCGCCCGTTTCATGAAGCGCCTTTACGAAGAGTACAACGACTGGTACATCGTCCTAGCCTGCTACAACGGCGGCCCCCGCCGCCTCAACAAGGCGATGCGGGTTTTGCGCACGTCCGATTTTTTCGAGATCAACCAGTCGCGCCACATTCGCCGCGAGACCAAGAACTACGTGCCGGCCTTTCTGGCTTCCCTGATCATTGCCCGTTCGCCCAAGGAATACGGCTTCTCGACCGATCCGGCTGACTTTGTCCTGAAGAACAGCCAGACGACCACCGTCCCTTCGCCGGCCAGCTTGAACCGCATCGCCGCCTTGCTGGACATGCCCTACGCGGAGCTGAAGCGGCTCAACCCGGAGCTGCTGCGGGATATCACTCCCAGCAACCTGGCGGAGTACCGTTTGCGCATTCCCGCCGGCGCCGACGAAGCGCTTCTGGCCGGCCTGGAAAGAATCCCGCCGGACAAGGTCCCCAAGTATAATTTTTACCGGGTCCGCTCCGGCGACAGCCTCTATTCCATCTCCCTTCGGCACCGCGCGTCTGTCAGTGCCATTAAAAGGGCCAACGGATTGAAATCCAACCTCATCCGACCGGGCATGAGCCTGATCATTCCCTACGGGGGCGGATGATCAGCCGCATCAATTCCGCGGTGCTCAATGGCTTGGACGTGATGGCCACTGAGGTGGAGGTCGGTTTCTCGCGCGGAATCCCCGGCATCGTCATCGTCGGCCTGCCCGATAACGCGGTCAAGGAAAGCCGCGAGCGATTGAAACTGGCGATCAGCCAGTCCAATTTCGATTATCCCCAGGCCACCAAGATCGTCATCAACCTGTCTCCGGCCGACGTGCGCAAGGAGGGATCGGCACTGGACCTGCCCATGGCCGTGGGCATCATAAAAAACCGCTACCACCTGGAGAGTCCAGCCTTCAACGAGCTGCTCTTCTACGGCGAATTGAACCTCAACGGCGACTTGAACCCGGTCAAAGGGGTGCTGAACATTTCCCTGTTCGCCCGCCAGAGAGGTTTTCGCGGCATCGTCATCCCCTTTGCCAACCGTCATGAAGCCGCGTTCGTCGGCGGCATCGAGGTCTACCCCCTGAAAAACCTGACCGAGGTTATCGACCTGATCCAAAACCCGGCCCATTTCGTTCCGTTCCGCGGCGAGGCCGGGGAACACCGTGAACAGGATTGCGAAAACGATTTTGCGGAGATCAAGGGCCAATACCTGGCCAAGCGGGCGATGGAAATCGCCGCTGCCGGTTTTCACAACGTCCTGATGATCGGGCCGCCGGGATCGGGAAAATCGATGATCTCCAAGGCATTGCCGTCCATCCTGCCCGACATGAGCGATGATGAAGTGCTGGAAACGTCGCTGACCTACAGTGCCGCCGGGCTGTTGGGCGAAAAGGGAGGCTTGATCAGAAGCCGCCCCTTCCGCTCGCCGCACCATACCATCTCCGATGTCGGCATCAGCGGCGGCGGCAAGTATCCGCTGCCCGGCGAGATTTCGCTGGCCCACAACGGGGTGCTCTTCCTTGACGAGCTGCCTTATTTTAAAAAATCGGCCCTGGAAGTTCTCCGCCAGCCGCTGGAGGACGGCCGGATCACGGTTTCCCGATCGCTGACATCCTCGACCTTCCCGGCCCGTTTCATGCTGATCGCGGCCATGAATCCCAGCCAGGATTCCATCGGGTTGGGAGATGCCGGGTATTATGCCGGCAGCATGGCGCAAAAGCGGCACTACTACGCCAAGCTTTCCAAGCCGCTGCTCGACCGCATCGACTTGCAGCTCGAAGTGAAAAAAGTCAAGCTGGAAGAGATCACGTCAACGGCCGCGGCCGAGAGTTCCGGCGATATCAGGAAGCGGGTGGTGGCGGCCCGCGATATCCAGCTGCGGCGCTTCCAGCCTTTGAAAAAGAAAATATTCGCCAACGGCCAGATGAAAAATCACGAGATCAAGAAATTTTGCCCCCTGGATGGGGAAGGCGGCCGGCTGCTGCAAATGGCCGTGGATAAATTCGACCTGAGCGCTCGCGGCTATTTCAAGGTATTGAAGGTGGCCCGGACCATCGCCGACCTGGAAAAGGTGGAAAAGATCGCTCCCCAACACGTCCAGGAGGCGTTGCAGTACCGTTCGCTGGACCTGTCCCGGTTTTAAAAATCCGCGGAAAAAGAATCAATCGCATCTGTTTTTCATTGATTCATTAATTTGGAAAAAATAAAATCAAAAAAATGAATTAATGTGGTTGACATTTGATTATTCTATCCCATATAATGCGAGGTCTAAGGAGGACTATTATGAAAAAAATAGCTAAACCGGTTTTATTCGGCGTCATTTTTATCGCTTGTTTATTCGTGATCAGCACAAGCTGCAAAAAAACGGCAGCTGCAGCTGTATGCAATGGCAACCTAGCCTTATGCGGCACCCACGTCTTCGATGCTTGCTGCACTGAAACGGACTGTTATTATATGGTCGATAACTCAGTCAAATTCCCATGCAACGGGCTCGATTGCACGGCGGCTGCCAATCAGCTGGTCACCCAGTATTGCTTGGGCGGGCTTAGCTTCACCGAGCAACAAGCCTTGGCGACAGTTGAAAAAGTTCTCGCCGCCATCAAATAACTCGAGGACAAGCTCGACCCGTAGAGAACCGCGTAAGCGGAACCGCCTGGTGGTCGTCGGGCCGGCAGCCCCCAAGTGGACGCCGCCCGTCGGGCCGGCAGCGTGGCGCCCGGTAATGCCCGCTTTATTTGCTTGAAAAAGCGCTGGGCGGAATAGCGCGGATCCCGAGTATTCGCGATGATTGTGCGCAAAAAAAATTTACTGGAAATTTTCATCATCCTCCTGGCCAGCGTGATTTTCGGCTTGGGACGCAACTATTTTTCCGAAACGCCGCTGCTCCTGTTCAAGGTGCGCGTGAGAGCGATCAAACCCGAACTGCAGGTCCAGTTTGGCGAAGCCGACGCCGATTTGGTCAGGCAGATGATCGGCGATCCAGGCGTCTTGTTGGTTGACGCCCGGCTTCCAGAGTTGTTCAGCCGGGGATATATCCCGGGGGCCGTCAACCTGCCGGTCGCCAGATTCGCGGCGGCCCTGTTGCCGCTGTCCCCTCGGCTGCGCTCGGCCCGGCTGGTTATCGTCTATTGCGGCGGACCAAAATGCGACGACGCCGCCGACCTGGCCGGCAAACTCTACGAAAAAGGATTCAAGGACCTCCTGATCTACCGGGGCGGGGTCTGGGATTGGCAGCGGAGGGGCAATGCCTTTGCCAGATAAACTGAAAAAATTGCTGGGCTCGCCGTTGATCCAGGTCGTGGCCCGCTTGATCCTGGGCGGAATATTCATCTATGCCAGCCTGGATAAGATCGCCCAGA
>JAPKZM010000245.1 GCA_026393775.1 Candidatus Aminicenantota bacterium | reverse complement strand
TTCCAGACGAATATCCGGACGGGATCGACCAAGGACCTGACCCCCCTTCCCAAGGCAAGGGCGATGGGGCTGATCACGGAGGCCGGGCATCCCGACACGCTCCTCATCCATATCAACGCCAGGGATGCCAACTTCTATGACCTGTACAGACTCGACCTCAAGAGCGGATCTCTGATCCTGGACACGGAAAATCCCGGAGACGTCGTCCAGTTCTACGCCGACCACCAGCTGCGCGTGAGGGTTGCCTACGTGACCAAGCCCGATAACTCCGCGGAAATCCGCGTGCGCGACAGCAACAAGGATCCCTGGAGAACCCTGATTTCCTGGGGAGCCGACGAGATGAATTCCGATAATACGGGAGTCGCCGGGTTCACTGCCGACAATGCCAAGATCTGGGTCATCACCAGTCTCGGAGCGAACGCCGAGCGCCTGCTGGAGGTGGACCTGCGCACGGGCGAAAGAAAGATTTTGAGCGAGGATCCCCAGTTCGATATCAGGGGACTGATGGTCAATCCGCTGCGCAACACACTGGAGGCCGTGGCTTGCGAAAAAGAACAGATGACCTGGATTTTCTTTGACCCCCTGATCCGGGCGGATTTCGAGGCCCTGGCAAAGGTCCGTGAGGGGAGCATCTCGATCCGCGGCCGCGGCCGGTCGGATAAGACTTGGCTGGTCAAATTCACCGCCTCCGACAGCCCGACGACCTACTACCACTATGACCGATCCGCCCAGAAGGCCGTATTTCTCTTTTCCGAAGATCCAAAGCTGGAGAGATTTCAACTCGCGAAAAAGGAACCGATCCAATTCAAGTCTCAAGACGGCATGACCATATACGGCTATCTCACTTTGCCGGTGGGCCTGCAACCCAAGAATCTTCCGCTCGTGGTCCAGGTCCATGGCGGTCCCTGGACCCGCGACGGCTGGGGCCTCGATTTCCCAGTGCAGTGCCTGGCCAACCGGGGCTATGCCGTGCTGCAAGTGAACTTTCGTGCCTCGACAGGCTATGGCAAGGCCTATCAGAACGCCGGCAACCTGGAGTGGGGCGGCAAAGTCATCCAGGACCTCGTGGATGGAAAAAATTGGCTTGTCGCCCGCGGCATCGCCGACCCCAGGCGGACAGCCATCATGGGCGGGAGCTTCGGCGGCTATGCCGTGCTGGCCGCCCTGGCCTTCCATCCCCGGGAATTCACCTGCGGCATCGCCATCAATGCCATCAGTGATGCCAATCTTTTTTTTGCCTCCATGCCTGCTCATTGGACGGTGGGCAGGGCGAGGTTCGAAACGCGTATGGGCAAGGACCCGGAGTTTCTGAAGGGCATCAGCCCGCTGACCAAAGCCGACCAGGTCGTGCGCCCGCTTCTGGTCATGCACAATGCCAACGATGTGCGAGTCAAGCTGGAACACGCCGAGCGCATGGTCGCGGCCTTGAGAAAAAACGGAAAGGACGTCACGTACATGGTATTTCCAAATGCCGGGCACGTGAGCGGGGGGAGCTATGCGAACTTTCTGAAACGTTGGGCGGCTATCGAGGCTTTTTTGGCCAAGCACCTTGGCGGCCGTGCAGAGCCTCCCAACGAAGCGGAAAAGTGGGGGCCGCTCCTGAAGTGAAGCGGGATAAATTGAGTTACTGGGAAACTTGAGGCAAAAGTGAATAAGACGGAATGTAAGCAATTGAGAAAATAAGCAGCATGAGCAACCATACCATCGTCCGGGCCGGCTTGTTCATCATGTTCAATTTCTTTCTGTCCGCAACCGCGGCATTCGCGCAGGAGCCGTGTCCCTGGTGGCAAACGGAATACATCGACCTGACCGTCACCCTGGATCCGGGGCGCGGGATGCTGAAGGGAGACGCCGGACTGCAACTCAGAAATCTTGGCGCAGGCAATGAAGACATCCTTTTGTCCCTCAACCATCAGCTGCAGGTGGAGTCGGTCAAAGATGAAAGCGGCCGTTCGCTGGCTTTTGAACGGAGCGAAGACAGCCTCTCCATTCATCCACAGGAACCGCTCTCCGGATCGGCGACAGGCTCCATTCACGTCCGCTACGCAGGCTCCTTTCATGAACGGGTCCCCGAACTTGATCTGCACAACGCCTGGATCGGCCCCCAGGTCTCCTACGCCTTTTACAGCAGCCGCTGGTATCCGCAAACATCGGGGCCATTCCGCCGCTGCCCGGGAAAGATAACCTATTTGGTCCCCAGGGACTGGGTCGTAGCCAGCTCCGGCAGGTTGACGGCAACGGACACAGTGCCTGGAGTAAAGCAGTATACGTTTGCCATTACTGCCCCCGTCGAGTTTTCTTTTGCCGCCGCGGCCTTTGTGTATCACCGCGAGAATATCGACGGCCTGGACGTGGGGATTTTTTTGCTTGCGGGCGGCCGGGAGAAAATTGATTTTTATCTGGAGCACTGCGTTAAACTCGTCCGTTTTTTCAGGGAGTTCTACGATTTCTTTCCCTATGACGGATATTCGCTGATCGAACTTTCTCCGGATTTGCTGGGCAAAGCCGGCGCCGGGAGCTATGAAGGCCTGACCTTCTATCCGTCGGCAATATTGCCCGACCATTTTTTATATACTCCCGTTTTTGCGCACGAAATCAGCCATTGCTGGTGGGGAAATTGCGTTCGCGGTGCGGAGGGTCCGGTCATCAACGAGGGCCTGGCGCAAATCTCCATGGGAATCTATCTCGAGCATGCCTATGGAGACAAGTTTTTCTGGAACATGCTCAAGAATGGCGCACCGGAATATCTTTTTCTGCATTCGGCGCGGTTGTTCTTTTGTGCCTTGCAATTACCCAAAATAAAGGGTCGATCGCTTCTCTCTTTGTTGATGCGCGGCGAAGATCTGGAACTGGGGATTTCGGCAAAGGACAAGTTCCCCACCCTGCATATGTTGGCCAACAGTAAAGGCTTTTTCATCTATGCCATGCTGCGTGAGCTGATCGGTCATGAGGCTTTCAAGCAGGGCCTGCGCGGGGCGTTGGAGCGCTTCGCCTGGAAGACCATGACCCTTGAGGATCTTCGCGCCCAATTCGAAAAAGCCAGCGGCAGCGACCTGAAGTGGTTTTTTGAGCAATGGTTCTCACGCCAGGGAGCCCCGGAATTCACCATCAACTGCATGTTCGTAGCCAGCGGCAGCAAAAACTGGCTGGCTCGAGGCATGATAACCCAGCTTCGTGATGTCTATCGGGTTAAAGCTGAAATCGTATTCTTCAAAGGGACTTTTCGCGAAACCAGGGGAATTGAAATCGAAGCCCGGGAAACGACCTTTACATTCATTCTGCCATACAAACCCCAAGCTGTTCGTTTTGACCCGGATTACAAAATCCTGCGCTGGAGCAAGGAATTTAATTTTAACTTAATATGACACCATGGCGACCATCCCATTGCCCGCAGAAATCGCGATGAAATAAAAGTGAAATATTCCTCGGAGGTGACCTGCATGAAGCATTTTCAAATCACCGCGATTGCGGTGTGTTCGTTAGCGTGTTGCGTAGCCATTGCCGCGCCCGGCGCGACACCGGCGCATGAAAAGGTCGTGATCGCCCAAGTGATCCACGACAA
>JAPKZM010000179.1 GCA_026393775.1 Candidatus Aminicenantota bacterium | reverse complement strand
GATCCATAGAGCTATCGGCCGGTAGATGACATGGGCGAACTTGCTGAACGGGAAAGTGACCAGCAAATCGAAAACGACGACCAGGTGGAAGGCGAAGCTGCCGTAGGCGGCCATGGGCATGTTCAGGAAACGGAAGAGGAGCATGACGTAGCCGCTCAAGACGGAAAGGGCCAACAGCAGGAGGAAAGCCCAGTCACTGGGGTGGGAGTACTTGCCGACCGCGGTCTTGCCCTTCAGGCGCAAATAATAGTAGTACCCCAGGCCCAGCGCGCAGGCGACCCCGGAGAGCGAACCGATCGCAAGCGAGACCCAGCGCGGCAACGGCAGCCAGCGGTAGTCGACGGCGAGGATGATCAGCGTGGCCAGGAACATGCCCATGAAGCCCCAGGAGACACCCATGTGCGCGAGGCGGCGCAACTTGTCGTTGGAGCACTCGCCGAAGCGGCTCTGCAAGACCGCCTCCTTCAGTGCCCGGAATGCCGAAACTCCTGTCTTTTTCGCGGAGACCCTGCCCGCGGCCCAAGGAGCGCCCCGCAGGTTGCGGAACAACGTCCATATCTGCGCCGCCGAAACGAGGACGATAAAGCCCACCAGGGCAAGGCCGGCGTCATGGATGCGGCCCTGGGAGATGAATGAAAGGAAATCCACATTCTTCCTGTTCATCTCCGGGTTGTACGCCAGGAAAATCGCCGCCAGCGCCGCGGCGCTGAGCAGCAGCCAGGTGAAGACCGAGGCAAGCGATGAATAGATGACGTCGGCGAGGCGGCCGAGCGAGTACCTGCGCGTGGCAAAGCGGCGCAAGGCCATCATCAGCGCGGCGGGCTCGGCCTGGCGCGGACAGGATTCGCTGCATTCGCCGCAATAGTAGCAGAGCCAGGGCTCGGGGGCGGACAGGATCCTCTGCTCGAGGCCGAGCAGCGAATAGCGGATCAGGCGCCGCGGGAAGGAGGCCGTGTCCTTGGAGATGGGGCAGAGACCTGAGCAGGCGCCGCAACTGTAGCACGCTTCCAGGTCGAAGGCACCGAGCTTCTTGATCTCGGCCAGGATATTTTCGTTGACCTTTTCCATGTTCACTTTACCTCGATCAGAGCGTAGCGGTAAAAGCCTTCATCGTCCGCTTTCTCGCTCGCCTTGACTTTCCCGTAGCGCACAAAACCCATCAGCCACCAGTTGGCCTCATACGCGGAGATGCCCAGGGCAGCGGCCACACCGGGGACGGTCTGCGGCCCACTGGCGCGCAGCAGGTCTAAGATTTTTTTCCTGGCGGAAAATTCCTGGCGAGCCGTCTCGCGCTTGCGGCCGCTGACCGGAACGCTCTCCGGGAACCGTTCGCGGCTGCTATCCTTCATGGGCGGCCTCCCGGGCCAGGACATCGATCATGGCCTCTATTTGTTCGTCGGTGTATCCCTTCAGCTGGGTGGCGTCCAACGGGCAGGGGGGCAGGCAGGCGCCGCAACCCTTGCACAGGACGTCGACCACCCGCGCTATTTCCTTGTCCCCGTAGGGGGTTTTTTCTATGGCCGAATAAGGGCACGCGGCCGCGCACTTGCCGCACCAGACGCACAATTCGTTTTTTACATAGGCGACAAATGGCTGGAGATCGATATAGCCCTTGACCAGCAAAGCCGCCGCCTTGGACACCGCCGCGAGCGACGATACGACGCTCTCGGCCGCGTTCTTCGGCCCCTGGCAGCTGCCGGTGATGTAAACGCCGTCGATGACCGTCTCCACCGGCCGCAGCTTGGGGTGGATCTCGTTATAGAAGCGGTCAGCGCCCAGGGGCAGCTTCAGCACCTGGGTCAGCCCGTCGTTCGGCCGCGCCATCATGCCGGTGACCAGAACGACTAGGTCGGCCTCAACAACGACCTCCTCGCCGCCGGTCAGCAGGTCATGCACGATGACCTGCCATGAATCGCCGGCTTTCTCGACCCGCGGCGGCCGCTTCTCGTCGAAGCGCAGGAAGAGCGATCCCGTTTTCCCCGCTTCCTCGTAGAGCGATTCGAACTTGCCGTAAGTTCGCATGTCGCGGTAAAAATGGTAGCTCCGCGTCCCGGGAAATTTTTTCTTGGTCTGGACCGCCAGGTGGGTGGCGGTGCTGCAGCAAAAGCGCGAGCAGTAGCGGTTGGCGTTCTCGACCTCCGCGCCCTGGCGGCTACCCACGCAGTAGATAAAGGCGATATTCTTCACCTCCCGTCCCTCATGGGCCAGCTTCTCCCCTCCGTCCTGCAGCAAGCGCTCGAATTCGGAGAGGGTGACCACTCCGGATTGGCCGTACGCGAATTCGCCCGGCTTGGGCTCATACTCGCTGAAGCCGCTGGCGACCACGATCGCCCCCACCTGGATGCGGACGATTTCCTCAGGCCGGCCGTTAGCGGGGGCCTTGATCCTGATAGCCAGCTCGAATTCGCCGATGTGGCCGCTTTTCTCGGACAATTCGGCGTTCAGGAACAGGGTGATGTTGGCGCGCTGCTTGATCTCGGCCAGGAGCATGGCGATTAGTTCCGCGCCGTGCTTGCCCGCCGGGAAAATCTCGCCCAGCTGCGCGACCCGGCCGCCCACGGCAGCCTCCCTCTCGACCAGGAAAACCTCGACGCCGAGGTCGGCCAGTTCGAGCGCCGCCCGCATCCCGGCGATGCCGGCGCCGATGACCAGCACCTTTTTCACCGATGTGACTCGGATGGGCTGCAGCGCTTCCTGGCGCATGGTCTTCTCGATGCCGGCGCCGACCAGGTTGGCCGCCTTGCAGGTGGCGCCCTCGTGGTCGTCGGAGTGGGCCCAGGAGCATTGCTCGCGGATGTTAACCTGGACGTACTGGAAGGGGTTGAGTCCGGCCCGGGTCGACATGTTGCGGAAGGTGGTCAGGTGCAGCTTGGGCGAACAAGAGGCCACCACTAGCCCATCGAGCCGCTGCTCGCGGATATCCTTGATCATGTCGTTCTGCGAGGCGTCGGAGCAGGTGAACATCGAGGTCTTGGCCACGGTGACGCCGTACTCCTTCTCGATACGCCGGCGCACCTCCTCGACGTCGACATGATCGGAGATGTTGCCGCCGCAGTGGCAGATGTAAACGCCGATTTTTTTCTTTTTTTCTTCCATCAGGGCTTCCTCTTCATTTTTTCCAGGTAGGCCGCCGTCTGGGCGGCGGCGGCGCCGGCGTGCAGGATGGAATCGGGGATGTCCAGGGGGCCGGTGGCGGTGCCGGCGCTGAACACGCCGGGGATGGAGGT
>JAPKZM010000100.1 GCA_026393775.1 Candidatus Aminicenantota bacterium | reverse complement strand
ATAGAGCAACGTCAAAGACCAGAGCCTTGGCATCAGCCAGGTCGATCTTTGCCGGGTCCTTGACCAGGACAAAGGAAATATTTTTTTCGGCCAGGAATTTAGCTGCCCGCTTATCGTCGCGTGCGCAGATCAGAACTTGATTGCTCTGCTTCAACAATGAGACCAAGTATGCGCAGCGGCGCAGATGCTGCAGCCCGGTCAGAGGGGAAATATCGGCCCGAAAAATGATCATCAGATCAGGACTTCTCTGATCTTCTCCATGGCGAAGTCAATGTCGGCCCTGGTGATGACCAGCGGCGGGGCGAAGCGGATGATCCAGTCGTGGGTTTCCTTGCAAAGCAATCCTTTTTCCTTGAGGGCCATCGTGAACTGGCGGGCCCTGCCGGCCGATTTTTTGAGTACCAGGCCGATCAGCAGCCCCTTGCCGCGTACCAATTTGATCTTGTCCGATCGTTTCTGCAGTTCGCGCAGCCGGGCTATGAAATAGGCGCCGTTCTCGGCGGCGCGCTCGGTCAGTTTTTCGTCGATCAGCACGTCGATCGCGGCCATGGCCACGGCGCAGGCCAGCGGGTTGCCGCCGAAGGTGGAGCCGTGGGTACCGGGCTTGAAGACTCCGAGCACGCTCTGGTTGGCGGCCACGGCCGAGACCGGCAGGACGCCGCCGCCAAGGGCCTTGCCCAGGATGATGATGTCGGGATTGACATCCTCGTATTGGTAGGCGAACAGCTTGCCGGTGCGGCAAAAGCCGGTCTGGATCTCGTCCACGGCCAGCAGGATTTTATTCTTCTTGGCGATCTTGCCCAGCCCGGCCAGAAAGCCGTCGTCGGGGACCACCACTCCGGCCTCGCCCTGGATGGGCTCGACCATGATGCCGACCGTGTTCTTGTTGACCGCCTTTTCCACGGCTTTCAGGTCGTTGTAGGGGACGATCTTGAATCCCGGCGTGTAGGGGCCGTAAAAATCGTGGCCGTCGGGATCGGTGGAGAAGGAGACAATGGTAGTCGTGCGGCCGTGGAAATTATCTTTGAAAACGATGATCTCGGCCTTGTTGGCGGCCACCTTCTTGACCTTGTAGCCCCACTTGCGCATGGTCTTGATGGCCGTTTCCACTGCCTCAGCGCCGGTGTTCATGGGCAGGATCATCTCTTTGCCGGTCAATTCGGCCAGCTTCTTGGCGAACAATGGCCAGCGGTCGTTGTAAAAAGCGCGTGAGGTCAGGGTCAGGATGTCGGCCTGGTCTTTCAAGGCCTTGATAATGGCCGGATGGCGGTGGCCCTGGTTAACGGCCGAATAGGCCGATAGCATATCGATGTAGCGCTTGCCTTCGGGGTCTTCGACCCAGATGCCATCGGCCTTGGCGATGACCACTTCCAAGGGGTGGTAGTTGTGGGCGCCGTACTGATGCTCGATGTCCATTAACTGCTGAGAATTGTATTTTTGCATGAAATCACCTCATTTTATTTAAAGATTTATTGTAACATTTTAAACTTTTTCGTCAAGGGGAGAGAATAAGTAGACAGTAGTTAGTAGTCAGTAGTCAGAAGAAAGGCAATCATTTGAAATATATCCTGACTGCAATGATTTCGGTCTAATTTCTTCCCACTAACTACTGACTACTATCTACTAGCTACTATCTTTTTCTGTTTAGCTTGCATTTTTTTAACGAAATCGGTATATTTATTTATTGGACAGATTGAAATGACGCCGAGGAGGTAATGATGAAAGT